>NZ_SCFT01000007.1:0-28564 GCF_016617655.1 Erysipelothrix sp. strain 2 (EsS2-7-Brazil) | reverse complement strand
TTTGCAAATGGTCCAGTGGTGTAGCGGTTAACATGCCTGCCTGTCACGCAGGAGATCGCGGGTTCGATTCCCGTCTGGACCGCCATTTGCAGGTGTAGTTCAATGGTAGAACACGACCTTGCCAAGGTTGAGGCGGGGGTTCAATTCCCCTCACCTGCTCCAAACAGTTAATCCAACTCTATAAGTTTACTTATAGAGTTTTTTTTATGATTTTAAATTCTATGATTGGTTTTCGTTCATTATACGTTATAATGCTTTTAAAGGAGGTTTGTGTATGCCTACATCAATCTATTTTATGAATATCATGGACAGCTATCAAATCGTTGTCGCAATAATCAGTCTGTCTGGTGTTTTACTGAGTTCTCTTTTTGGATACATTAGTTCATATCTCGGTAGAAAACAATCTGCAGATACCGAACTCAAAAAAATCAAAGAGAACCATCAGAAGCAAATTGATCAAGAGAAAAAACTTGAGAAGGACACAAAACTTCGTATTGTCTTACAAGAACTCACCGAGGGTTACTATGCGCTAAACTATGACCAATCAATTCCTGGCACTTACTTTAATACAAACGAAGGCCAAGAAGTATTTAATCGTGTTATGTCATTTATCACCGCCTATGGAAATGAACAATCTGTACAAACAACCATTTACCTTCAAAAAGCGATTTTTGGGAGTAACTTATTAAGTAACTACTATCAAAGATTGTCCGAATATGTTGAAAACGACCTAACCTATACCATTGATTGGATTCGTTATGAAACGAATGCACTCACATCAATCTTAATTGCTCAGCTACGATATGACATCAGTCATGAATTATTGAATCCAAAAGATCTCATGATGGTGAAGTATAATAACGACAATCCAGTTCTTAGAGATTTTTTTGAATCAGGCGTTGACCTCTTTATCGAAATGCTTGAACTGAAACACTTTGATGCCTACACCGAAAATCATCAAGCATTGAAATAGAAATAAAAAACATACTCCACCATGGATGTAAATCTCTTTTCCGTACTAGGAATTAGGGATTCACTTCAAATGAGTATGTTTTTTATTTGTTTTTTATTTGCGTTTTACTTTAATAATACGTTTGCTGTTGAAATAAGTGATCACAAAATAGATCAAGTAGAACATAAAGACAATAACCACTGTTGACACACTGAGTACATTTGATGTGTACCCTAAATTTATAAGGTTTAAATTTCGCTCAACTGCAATCAAACCGACTACCGTATGAATCAATGCAACCCCTAGTGGGATGAAAAAGTATAAGGCCGTCTGTTTCAACAATGCTCGATTAATCATGGCATGTGATGCCCCGATCTTACGCAGGGTTTCATACCGCCCTTGATTATCGCTAGCCTCCGATAACTGTTGTAACGCCAAAATAACGAGACTAACAATAAGAAGCACCATCCCCACATACAGGCCAATTGCAGCAATAATAATTTCAGTTCCCATGCCTGTAAGCCCCGAGTTATATCTTGTAAGTACATCGGTATCATAATAATTTGTGAGATCTTGGGTTTGTCTTTCTTGAACATGTTCTAGAATACGTTCAATATCTCCTTCAGTTGAATGTAGTGCATTGCCACTTACTACAGTTTTTATAAAAACATCGGGCCAGGTGGCCTTTATCGAATTGACATCATCTTCATGAGCTACAAGGATTGGATAGCCATTTGACTGATTCGAAAAAATCACAAAATTTGCCTCATCATAAGGTTGTAGGAAATAGTCAACAGAACCTAAGGTTAAGGGTTTTCGATAATCAAGGACATCAACCAAACGCGCACGCATTGTAATGAGATTGTTGTAATCCGGTTGAAAATAGATTTGATTCTTCGAAAGCGTCAACAACGGTTTATTTTGGATGGTTCGAACTTTATTGTAATCACTTAGCGTCATGAGAGCCAAAGGTTCATTAACGGGTTTTTCCTCACCAATATCATCATAAATATTGAATACCTCCGTATCAAAAGATTCCGATCGATAGAGGTTGATTTGAAAACCCGATCTAAAATATTCATTAAGATTTAAATCGTTATAGTAATTTTTCACAGTTCCCACGTCATCATACATAAACGTAAATGAGGCATCATAAGGAATGGTTTCAACCGCAAAATTAGAAATGCGTTTATTAAGGTTTAGCCCCGTCGCTAAAATAGTAATACCAAACAATAAGGTAATGGATACCACGGCCATGACACGATATGTCGAACGAATTTTATTTGAAACTTGTCGAACGACAAATAAATTAAGGTTGCGATAGTATCGTGAGCGGTTTATATGTACAAAATATTCCACAAATTCTGCCATAGATTTAAATAAAAGGATTGTCGCAAAGATTCCAATCCCAACAATAATCGGCATAAAGAAGATAAGTTGCCCTGCTTTAAGAACCCATAAGTAATCAAAAATCAAAATCGCAATCGCCCCAATAAGTTGAAATACCGTCCACCAAACCGAAACATTTCGCAACATCTCTTGTGTTCTATGAGCATTAAACAATTCATTTAACGTAATCTTCCGCAGTTTCCGTTGATTAAGAAACATAATCAATACAAAGATTCCACTAAAACAATAAATCGTTCGCCGCGCCCCCTGTGTTGAAAAGATAAATTGATAGTGAATCGGAACCGCTAGGATTGTCCCCATCAACACACTCGTAATTTGCGTTAAGATATAGCCTGAGAACAGGCCTACTGCAAGTGCAGCCAATCCAATTAAAAATGTTTCTGCCATCAAAATCAATGACATTTTAAAACGTGACATCCCCAAAAGCATGTACAATCCAAACTCTTGTTTTCGTCTACCAATGATGAAATTATTTGCATAGACGATAAGGAAAGCAAAGATTACGACGACTATAAAAGATATCACATTGAGGGCTTCTGATACCAGTTCAAACGTTCGTCCCATTTGATTTGTAAGTTCCAAGATTCCCGCTTGATCTTGAAAGGATCCAAAAATATAGAAAAGTGCTACAGAAAAAGCCAGTGTCACAAAATACACGGTATAGTCTTTATAGCTTTTTCGAACGTTTTTAAATGCCATTTTTATGACCATAGTTAGAACTCCTTAGTTGTATTTTATCATATTTCAATAACCGACCACCTTACATTCTCGTAATTAAAAAGAATAACATAAATGTTATTCTACTGCGATAAAGATATCGATACGTCCATCTTCATAGTATTTTTCAAAATCAATGGTATACGCACGTTTTAACTTATCCGATGCCTCCAACGACCAGATCAATTTCCATGTATTTAAAACACCAAATTCATCGGTTACATCAACAGGAAATACTTGATAATCATTGCGTTCGTCCACGACCAACAATTCGCTTGTTTGTTCAAACTCAGTTGCAAGGCCCAGAGAATACAATCCCTTATAGTCTGTCTTGTAGTCCGTATAGACTGCATATTTCGCCGCATCGTAATGTGGCAATGATGTATTGAATCGCTCCCACATTGAAGCAAGCTTTTGTTCAAACTCCGGGTCATCAAAACTATTCGTCCGAATATCTTCTCTTATAAATAAATTCATGGAACGCTCCTTTTACACTACAACTATAATACAACATTCTATAAAAAAAACTAGATGAAATCTCTAGTTTCCTTTAATTATTGACTTACTGCCTAAATAGGTTGCAATAAAGTATACAAAATAAATACCGATAACCCCAACACACGTTAAAAGGGTTGGCATAAAACTGGTTGCCTTAAGGCCTGCAAGATCTAAGTTTATATTAACCGCAGATATCCCAACCCATGCATGAACACCAGCCAGCAAGAGTGGTATGAAGAAATACAAGGCAACTTGCTTGAAAATGGCGTGATGCATCATGCCTTCATCCGTTCCCAATTTCTCAAGTACACGATAGCGTACCTGATTATCACTTGCTTCAGAAAGTTGCTGTAGAGCAAGAATGACACCACTACTGATTAAGAAAACAACGCCCAAATAAAGTCCCATAAAAGTAAAAATCAGCTCAATTCCCAATAGCATTTCAAACAGTTGTTCTGAACTAACACTTATAATATCATTGGGATCATATCCCAATTCGTCAAGTTTGTGTTCAATAGATGTTTGGAGTAAACTGCTTTTGTCTGTATTCACATTGTAGATTGTTGTCATCGTTACGGGTTTCGTTTGAGATGCAAGTGTATCATGAAGTGTTTCCGTATTCATGAGTAAGACGACATCATTAAAATCACCATTTCTAATGCTTATCGCCTCATCATCACGATCATCAACAACATTATAATCTCCCTTACCCAAGATCACTTTAGCATCCGCTTTTAAGGTTTGATTGTGATGTTTAAGACCATAAGGGTATACACTGTTCGGACTTAAATCAATGGTTGGCTGATTGTGTATGACGCGGATCATATTATAATCCTCAATATCCGCAAGATAGACTCGTGGTTCTTGTTGTTGGCTTTTGGCGTGCATCACAACACTATCGAGTACATCCGCATCATAATCAGTGTTGTAGAGATTCATTGATGCAAAGCCTTCGATGTTCTGGTCCGCAATAAAGGTTTCAATTTCAAGATCACGTTCGATCGATAAGTACGGCACCATTAAGGTGTAATCAAAAGGTGTATTGCGTTTAATTTGTTCATCCATAACTGAATTTAGGTTAAACCCCGTTGATAATGTTGCGATACCAAATAAGAGTAGAAGACTTACAACCGCCATCATCTTGTAAGTCGTATTGACCTTTGAGGCAACTTGGCGAAATACAAAGACATTGAGATTTTTATAATAGAGGCGTTGATTGATCTTCATAAACTTAAGCATAAAGCCGGAAAGTGCTTTAAAAATAACAAACGTAGCAAATGATCCCAAGGCAATAATCAAAGGCATAAAGACCACAAGATGTAAGGGTACAAGTGCCCATTTATAAGCAAGAATCAGTAAAATGACACCTACCATAAATTGTAAAACAGCACGTTTGTTTTCAGCAGTTTCATTGACGCGATGTGCATGAAAGAGTTCAATAAGCTTATGTTTCCGAATGACATTACCGTTGAAGATTAGGACAATGATAAAAATAACGGAAAAGCTTAGGATTGTTTTAAGTGTTGCTTTGATTGAGAAAATAAAATGGTATGTGATGTTCGCTTTAAGGAGTTGAGCACTTAAAATTGCGGTTGCCTGAGATCCGAGATAGCCAAGAACTAACCCGGTCCCTAAGGACATCACACCAATATAGAGGGTTTCATATGTTAGGATTCGCGCAATGTTTCGTTTTGGCATCCCCAGTAATGTGTAAAGGCCCAACTCTTTTTGACGACGTCGAATTAAGAATTGATTCGCATAGAGAATTAAAAATGCGAACACAACAGAAATAATGGCTGACATAACATTCATGGTTGTTACAAGTGCTTGCACAGCTTGACCTTGCCCTGCCGTCATTTTTAAAATGGCTGACTGCTGTTCAAAGGATCCGAAGATATAGAAAAGGGCTACCGAAAAGGTCAATGTGATAAAATATACAGAATAATCTTTATAGCTTTTCTTAACATTTCTATAGGCTATTTTAAAATACATAATTGCCTCCCTTATAATGTAATGATCGTCGTGATCACAAAACTGGATAGCGCTTGCCCGATTGCTTGTTCTTCAGCACTCATTTCCGCAAGGCAAGGTTTGGGTTTTGTTAGTTCTGAGTTACGTCCTTGTAGATTTTTGCGTGTTTGATCATTTCTAAATAGTTTTTTAATTTGTGTTTTCATAATGTTTCTCCTTGTTATCTATAGTATAGATTTTATGCAAGAAGCAAACCATCGAATCTCCTTACACTTAACTTACAACAATGTCATATTAAAAAACACACCCTTAGGTGTGTTTAAGCTTCCAGTGTAATGGCCTTACTCGAGAAATACGTAATGATGAAATAGATCAAATACATACTAATGATTGCACTGGTTGTAAGAATTGCAGGCACCATGGTGTCCGGTGCAAGACCCGCTAAATTTAAGTTCACATTCATTGCTTTGATACCAACATAAGCATGGATTAACGCAATGAGAAGTGGTAAAAAGAAATAAATCGTTATCTGTTTTAGAATTGAACGTTTAAGCATATGCTCATCGGCACCCAATTTTGTGAGAACACGGTAACGTGATTGATTATCACTGGCTTCCGAAAGCTGTTGAAGCGCCAATACAACCACGCTGCTTAACAAGAACACCAATCCAAGATAAATACCCACATAGGTAAATAAGAGTTCGGTTCCACTCATTGACGCTGTCACATCTTCGGAACTAAGAATATTATGATACAAGCCAAGAGACTGTCCCTTAAAATTGTTTTCAAGTTTTTCTACGACTTCTTTTTGTGAGCCATGAACATCAAGATTGGATATGAATGTATTTTGATTCCATGCGTCATTTGAAATCATTTCTGCTTTTAATGTTGATAGATGAACATCATTAACCACAAAGAGTGATCCGTGAATCATGGATCCATTCGCAATCCTTACCGGTTTCACATCATGATTTGCTTGAAGCACAAACGCTTGTCCTAAAATTGGAATCGCATCCAGTTTCTCCAAATCACTGCCCTGTAACCCTGCGGTTGGTGCTTTTTGGAAGTAAACTTCATCTTCATCAAGGTGAATGGGTTCATACCCTTCATGCGTTCGTAAACCATTGAAATCAGTCTCTGTCATAAATAAAATGCGTTGACCTTGATAAAGTTCCTGTTCCATCCCCATATCCTTCGCTTCAATGCCCAGATCATAAAGGGATGCGGTTGTTTGATGTTCAAAGCCTTTGACTTCATCAATAAGACGCGCGTAATCCTTCCCTTCTGAACCGGAAACCACAACACTAACATCATAACCGGTTGCTTTTTCCAGTTCATTGCCAAGTACATAATTTAAATTAAATGCAGTAGCAAGGGCTCCTATCGCAATCAACAACATCAAAGTAATCACAGACATCATTTTATACGTTGTACTGATTTTTGCGCTCACTTGACGAAAGACAAAACTATTTAAACCCTTGTAATAACGTTTTTGGTTTAATTGCATAAATTTAAGCATAAATCCAGAAAACGATAGGAAGAGCATAAAAGTTCCCAATGCCCCTGTAACCAACACAAGGGGAAGCAAACGAATCAGTTCCATTGGTTTCAATGCCAGTTTATAGGCATACCCAATAAGGACACATGCAAGAATAAAAATAACAACACTCATCCATGTCTTACGTACTTTAAGTGTTTCATTTTGACGTTTTGAGCGCAATAAATCAATTAATTTATATTTATTAAGAATCACACCATTAAAAATCATGACTACTGTAAAAATAATCATAAAGCACACAATTGTTTTCACAGTCGCAACCATTGAAAATACAAAATGATAATGTGTTGCTACACTTAGAACCTTTGCACTCAATAGTGTCATAACTTGAGATAAAGCAAGACCTAAAAGCAATCCAGATCCTAATGAAAAGACCCCAATATAGAGTGTTTCGTAAATTAAAATTCGAGATATGTAGCGTTTCGGCATCCCCAATAACGTATAAACGCCCAGTTCTTTATGGCGACGCTTAATTAAAAAATGATTTGCATAGAGAATTAAAAATGCAAAGACAACGGCGACAATATAGGACATCGCATTCATAATACGTGTCAACGCCTCAACCATTGAACCTTGTGATGAACTTAAATCCATAATTGATGCTTGTGCACCAAATGAAGAAAAAACATAAAATAGAGAGACCGAGAACGTCAAGGTGATAAAGTAGATAAAGAAATCTCGATAGCTCTTCTTAACATTACGAAGTGCGAGTTTAGAGTACATTTGCGGAATCGCCTCCAAGTAACGTTACAACATCAATAATTTTATCAAAGAATTCTTTGCGACTATCATTACCACGTACCAACTCATTAAAGATTTTCCCATCTTTTATGAAGAGGATGCGTTGCGCATAACTTGCACTGAATGCATCATGGGTTACCATCATAATGGTCGCTTGTTCTTGTTCATTCAGTTCTTGAAGTTTCTCCAGCAACATACGGCTTGATTTTGAATCTAAAGCACCCGTAGGCTCATCCGCTAAAATAAGACTTGGATTTGTAATTAATGCACGCGCTGAGGCGACACGTTGTTGCTGTCCCCCTGACATTTGATACGGAAATTTTTGAAGTACTTCTTCAATATCTAAAAGACGCGCCACGCTTTGAATGCGTTGATCAATTTCTTTATGATTAATGTTTTGAATGGTGAGCGCTAAAGCAATGTTTTCATAAGCAGTGAGGGTATCCAGTAAGTTAAAATCTTGGAAAATAAATCCAAGTTGCTCTCGACGAAAACGTTGTAAATGCTCTTTCTTAAGTTTTGTAATATTTTGACCGTTCACCCCAATGGTTCCACTGGTTACCGAGTCAATGGTTGAAATGCAGTTAAGAAGGGTTGTTTTCCCAGAACCCGATGGTCCCATAATCCCTACAAATTCCCCTTTTTCAATTGTGAATGAGACACCATCAAGTGCCTTGGTAATATTTCCTTTTTTACCATAGTATTTTTCAATATTGTTTACATCTAGTATTGTTGTCATAACCAACCTCCTACATTGAGTTTAAAGAATTCTTGATGATTCTACCATTCATTATCATTACAGTTATATGACATTATTGTCACTTACTTTTATTATAGTGTATTTGAAATAAAAAA
Source organism: Erysipelothrix sp. strain 2 (EsS2-7-Brazil) (assembly GCF_016617655.1). Classification (NCBI taxonomy): domain Bacteria; kingdom Bacillati; phylum Bacillota; class Erysipelotrichia; order Erysipelotrichales; family Erysipelotrichaceae; genus Erysipelothrix; species Erysipelothrix sp. strain 2 (EsS2-7-Brazil). The sequence goes on along the minus strand of NZ_SCFT01000007.1, from coordinate 19,862 downwards.
ACCTCGTTCACGAGGTTACTTAAACATCATTTTTGATTTTGGAAAGACGAAATTAACACAGGTTCCTTCGTGACTCTCAATAGTTACATCTAAGTTCAACTTATTACTTAGCATTTTCACAAGATACAATCCCATTCCTGTCGCTTGTTTGTTTTGGCGTCCGCGCGCTCCGGTAAACCCACGTTCAAACACCCGTTCTAAGTCTTGCGTTGGGATTCCCGGTCCATTATCACAGATTTGAAGGGTAATGGCATGTTCTTGAATGGTCGTCGATACGAAAATATGACCGCCCCCTTCATCCACATACTTTAACGCATTGGATAGGACTTGTTTAATCATAAATTCAACCCATTTCGAATCGCTGTATACATGTTCTTCTGTCACCTGGATCTCGATTTGAATTTTACGCTGAATAAAGATGGGTGCAAGTTCTTTAACGACATTACGGATGTGTGTATTGAGATTAAGGGGCTGAATCATATAATCTTTTTCAAGTGAGCTTGACCGTGCATAAAAAAGAACTTGTTCCAGGTAATCTTCAACATGGTTCATTTCACGGATTATGAGATCCATTTCTGAATTGGAATTATTTGAAGCAATCAGCTTTGCCCCTGCTAAAGGTGTTTTCACTTCGTGAATCCATAACTCAATGTATTCTTTGTAATCTTCTTGACGCCGTTTATACTCATTCACTCGGTCTGCCATGGATTTGCTTAGATCTTCTACAACCTCAACCCAAAGCCTTGCATCCAAAAACTCCCCATCAGGGATCATTTCCGTAATCAAGTACTTTTGATCCAACCCTTCTAAATTCATCAGCAGTTCATCATAAAATCGCTTTCTACGGGAAAATTCAACCCCTAAAACCACAAGCAACACCAGTGCGAAGAGAAACATGATAATCCACACAATTTCATGCTGAATCCCCACAGCCAAAAGGAAGAATGAAACAACACCTTCTAAAATTCCAACGAGGATCATAAGATACGCTTTATCCATCAAAAAATCTCTAGTTTTCATGAATTGTATATCCCATACCACGTTTTGTCTCTATAAAATCCACAATTCCAATTTCTTCAAGTTTCTTACGCAAACGATTAATATTTACAGTCAATGTATTATCATCCACAAACCAATCCGTATTCCACAAGTATTGCATCAAATCTTGTCGTGAAACAATACTGCCTTTATTTGCAATAAGGAATGATAGAATGCGTAATTCATTTTTGGTAAGTTCTTGCTCTTGATTTTGATAACGCACCATTCCGCGCGGTATGTCTAACTCAACCCCTCTTAAAACAGTTACTGGGGTATCATTTTTTTCATAAGCACGTCGTAAAACGGATTGCAATCGCGCTAACAAAATTTGTAAATTATACGGTTTGGTAATAAAATCATCAGCCCCTAAATTCATGGACATCAGTTCATCCATGGTGCTGTTTCGACTGGTAACAACAATAAGCGGAACCTCACTTATTTTGCGAATTTCTTTCGCAAGATAATGTCCCTCAACTTCAGGAAGAGATAAATCCAGAAGCACACAATCCACATCTTCCTGCTTAAACGTATCCAAAACATTCGTAAAATCAGTAATGAGTGTGGTCTCATAGCCGTTCTTTTTTAAGAAACTACTGAGTTCATTACGAATTGTATCGTTATCTTCAATAATCATGATTTTATACATATGCGTCCTCCAATTAAATCTATTATACACTAAAGCAGTTTAAGGTTTTCTTAATTTCGTATTCTTCTCACGTGTTATAATACCTATACAAGGAGGATTTACGATGAATCTTATAATCTATCAAGATGCTCACATGCTTCAATTACCCGAATATATCCGTCAATCGTTATCCGATAAAGCGGAACTGGCTCATATCCGTCTTCTAAGTGGCAATTTCTATATCATTCTTAATTATCCAAGCTCACCAGAAAACATTCAACCCATTTGTATCGAACAAATGGGTACCGTTTATAATCTTTATTGTCATGAATCGATTTCTTTAACCGAAGACATTCAGCACGCTACCCTCACTGACCTTCTTTTACATACGCTTAAAAACTATGAAATGATGGTTCAAATCATCAACGCACAGCTTTCGGAGTATGAAGAAACCATGGAAAATTTGGTTACAAAAGCAAACATTAAAGCCCTCTTTAGTTTAAGTCGAAAGTTAATTCGTTATCAAACAGCTATTAATGCCATTGGTGATGTCGCGAATTATATTATGAAAGAAAAACCACATCCCCTCTGGCAATCTGAACGTTCTTCGGAATATACAAACATTCGTATCGAGGTGAATCAATTAGTTCAAAATATCGAAATGTATCAACAAATCATCAATTCGATTGTTGATGTGTCCGAATCGCTTTTTTCAAATCGATTGAATAAAATAATGCAGACCCTCACATCGATTACACTCGTATTGTCAGTCCCAACTTTTATTACCAGTTTTTACGGCATGAACATCGATCTCCCCTTCCAAGACCACCCTCATGCGCTCCTAATTGTATTTATGATTAGTTTTTTCTTAACCCTTGGGGTTGTCGTTTATTTACATAAGAAGGATTACTTCTAGAAATCAACACGCACATTTAGGACTTTCCCAATTACTTCAACCGGCAACATCATGACTTCTTCTGGGTTATAATAACGCGTTGGATAGTCCGGGTTTGTAGCCTCTAATATCATCAAATTATCTTTTAAAATAACACGTTTAACGGTCGCTTCATCGCCCTGTATTAACACAACGGCGATATCCCCCGATACAATTTCTCGTGTTTTTTTAACGTAAATAAGATCCCCGTCATAAATGCGTGATCCCGTCATGGAATCACCCACAACTTTCAAAAAATAATCGCCTTGATCATATTCACGTTTTGAAACTTCCTCATACCCGATTATATCTTGGTGCGCTAACAAATCGTACCCTGCCCTAACTACACCTAAAACCGGCTTAAAAAAATGATAATCTAAATAATCGGGAACGTTTATTTTAAATAAATGCGACAACCGTTCCTGCTTTTCTAATGAAATCTTTTTAATAACTCCCGTTTCCCAGCGTGAAACCGTCGACCGGCTCACACCCACCGCATCACCAACTTCTTCTAATGAGAGATTGTGGCGCGCTCTAAATATCGTAATCAGTTCTTGTAATGTCATGAAATCACCTCTTTTTTCTATTATACCCATTATGCAACCCCCATACAACAAAACTCCCAATGTTGCGTATTTCTATTGAAATACGCAACACAATACCCTATACTGAGATTATTGAGGTGACTTTATGAAGCAACGTTACATTCTTCATTGCGATATTGACTATTGCTTTGCGCAAATTGAAATAATAAAAAATCCATCCTTGGCGAATGTCCCCATGTGTGTTGGTGGCGATGAGTCCAAACGACATGGCATCGTCTTAGCACGTAATCCGTTGGCGAAAGCTAAGGGCGTTAAAACGGCAGAGACACTTAAAGATGCGCGACGCAAATGTCCAGGTCTCGTGATTGTTCCACCTTCCTATGAAGATTATCTTATGATAAGCAATCAGGTCAAAGACATCTATCGAACCTATACCGATAAAGTGGAATCTTTTGGGATTGATGAGGCATGGGTCGATATCTCCGATTCTATTCTATTATTTGGAAAGCCGGGAGATATCGCAACGGAAATCCAAAAGCGCATCAAAGCAGAAGTCGGCTTGACGGTGTCAATTGGAATGAGTTTTAATAAAATCTTTGCAAAGCTTGGTTCAGATTTCCAAAAACCCAATGGGCTAACCATCCTCATGGAGTCCCATATGAAGCAAATGATTTGGCCACTCCCTGTTCAAGAACTTCTATATGTTGGTCCCAGCACTCAAAAAAGTCTTAATCAGATTGGCATTCGAACCATTGGTGATCTGGCTTGTGCAAATGAGAACACTTTGCATACGCATCTTGGGAAGATGGGAAGCTTACTCAAAGCCTTTGCGAATGGTGAGGATTCATCAGAAGTTAACCCCTACAGTGATCCCGCCAAATCAATCGGTAATGGCATGACCACACCTCAAGATCTTGTGACCATTGACGAGGTCAAACGGGTATTGTTGGTCTTGGCTGAATCGGTTTCAAGTCGGTGTCGTAAAATTGAAAAGAAAGGCAGTGTCCTTCGCATCAGTATTCGTGATCACAAACTTGAAACCCTATCCAGACAAAAAAAGCTGAATCAACCCATCAATACGGTACAACAAATTGTTAATGAATCCCTCTTTTTAGTTGAGAAATATTGGGACCAAAACAAACCACTTCGCAGCATCACCATCACATTAAGTGACCTCGTCTCTACCTGCCAACCCATTCAGCTTTCACTTTTTGATGAACCCATAACCGAGCTTGATGAAACCCTCGACACGATACGAGAACGATTTGGTCACCATTCCATCAAACGTGCCAGCGTCCTTCTCCAAAAAGATCTTGACCAACGCAATCCCCAAAATAATGCATCCAGCTTTGGCCATAACCAATAAAAAAAACACTTCCTTCGAAGGAAGTGTTTTCTTTTTATGCTTCTGTTGTATGATCGCGAGGAAAATTCATCACAACTTTAAATACATCGCCATCGACCGACCAATTCGCTACTCCACCAAGTTGTTCAATGGTTTTACGAACAATCTTAAATCCAAGACCACGAGAACCTTTATCCGTGGTTTTTGTGCTCTCCAGATTCTCGTGATAATTGCCATCAAAACGATTTGAAATCATCACATCGATCCAATGATCCCGAAGCTTCGATTTAACCTTGATAAACCGTTGTTCTTCAGGAAGCATAAGCGTCGCCTCATGCGCATTTTTAAGCAGATTTGTAAAGATACGAACGACCTCCAGTTCTGTTAACGCAACCGTTTGATCCCAATAAAGCATACACTCAAAGGTTATGCCTTCATTATTACACGTATTCGCGAACTCCTGCATAATCGCATCCAACAAACTATCGTTTGAATAAGTTGGATGCGTAGTTAAGCCATCTGACATTTGTACACCCATCTCATCCAAAATATGAATCGCCGTCTCATAATCATTTTTCCTCAACAACGCATTAATGGTGGATAAGGTATTTTTATAATCGTGACGAAACTCTCGAAAAGACTGCGTATACACTTGATACGACTTATAATGCTTTACTTGCATATCCAATTGTTTTTGTAGGGCTACGGTTTGCTTTTCGTATTCCAAGGCTTCACATGATCGTACGGAGTTCGCCACAACAATTGCCGCAACCCCCATAACCACAACACATGTAAAAAGATACATCAACGTAAACCATTGATCATTGGCAGTATAGCGACTTCCAAACCCGACAATGGTCAAATAAAATCCCAAAGATAACTTTGTCACGGTCACAAATAAAACCTGATCCGTATTGCGAAACAACGCTTGAATTCGCGCTGTCGTAACAGAATAGCGTTGGAGCATAAGAAACAAAATAATGACAAAAATACATGTGGTTTGAAAACTGATCATATCACTCATCGATCCCGATGCAATAAGACGAATTGGGATTCCAGATAGAAGTGAATACATCCCAAATACAAAACCACGTACAGTATAGAAGTAAAAGACATGACGCACCGTCGCATACGCAGCCAACGTGCTTGATATTTTATATATAATCTTAAAACTAATAAACATAACTAAAAGCATAAAGAGATAGCTAATATAAGTTTCAAAAACAAATTGTCGTGAAAACAAAACCAACATAGAACTCATTACCATACAAATACCGAGTGAGATATTTCCGTAAGATCGCATTTCTGCATGATCTTTTAGAAAGTATACAGACAGATAGGTATAGAAATAGTAGGTAATCGTAGAGGTAATTGCGAGTATCAGGTACATCATGCGCTAATCCCAGTTTTTCTCTACAAAGTCATTAAAACTCTGCTTCACATCACTTTGGTAAGCTTTTCCAATCGGTAACTCTTCACCATTTTCAAGACGTAACGATTGATTTTTAAAGAGCACGATATGGTTTAAATTAACCAGGTACGAACGATGAACCCGAACAAAATTTCGATTCGCCAAACGTGTAGTGAGTCGATCCATCGTTTCATAAAAATCAAAATATTCATCTTTGTTGAAATGGACACGCATTACACGACGATATATTTCAAAGTGAGAAATATCTTTAAAGGGAATGCGACGAGACTCCGCCCCAAAATTACAATCAAAAAAATCTCCCGACCGTTTATCAATCTGTGTCAAAGCTTGTCCTAATACGGTACGAAAACGAGTATCATCGGTATCCTGCTTTATGAGATAATTGAATGAGCCCACATCAAAGGCATCAAAAACAAAATCAGATGACGAGGTTAGAAAAATAATTTGCGAATTATAACCCATCGCACGGATTTGCTTCGCAACCTCTACACCATTCAGTTCATCCATAAAAACATCCAGAAAGATTATATCTGGTTCTTCATAATGATCCGTTAATTCAAAAATTAAATCTTCACCACGAGAAAACGAGCTCAACTCCACCTCAACCCCTCGTGACATTGCATAACGCTTAATTAAGTAACGATACTTTTCGATAATAGCATTATCATCGTCACATAGGACAATACGTATCATACAAGAACCCCCTATTCATTTATAGTATTATATCATGTTGCGTGTAAAGAAACACAAATCGCCGAATATATAGTCCATATTCACCTTTATTTTATCTAATTTTCATAAAAGTTTTATGCTCACAATTTCCACCAAATTTGAACACACAGATTTCATAACCCCCATATTTAATTTTCATATTGGTATGGTATTCTTTCTCAAGAAAGGATGAGATCTATGAGGAAAGGCAATCAAATCACACTCCTGTTCTTATTGTTTGCAGTTTTAATTGGATGCCAGGCTACCCACCAAACACCCACACTCATCACGGACAAATCATCAATTAACCATCCATTTATCGTTACCTACGTTACCGGTAAATTTTCCGATTATGGATACTCCGTAAATCAAGATGAACAAATTAAAATCTACAAGGACAGCGACACACAGTGGACCTTTAGCCAAACAGCCCCTGACAACACCGAAAATATCATCACTGTCATGTGGGATGGACAATCTGAGATTGCGGAAACAATCTTTGTGCAAGTAGCGAATAAGGTGGTATTTAAACGATAATTGATGTTAACCATTGTAAACTATATATTAAAAGGACGGAAAACTTAATTCTCCGTCCTTTTAATATATAGTTTTTCGTTTCTAGATTATCCATTATTTTTAGTTTATAGTTTTTGAATTTCTAAGATTTGTTTAAAAATATCCTCGAGTACATTCACCACAATACTATTACCTGCAAGCTTATTCAATTTTTCAACACCATAAAATTCTCTAGATTTATTAAACATAAAATTATTATCAATTAAATTTTGATAGTCCATCTCATCAAATCCCATCAACATGAAGCATTCTCTCGGTGTCAGATATCTAAAAGGTGTATTTGTATTTAAACTTTTGGGTAATGAAATTACACCTGAATTCGGATGTCTATCCTGTTTAGTTGTTATGGTTCTTACATAACTTTGACAAACTTTTTGATTTTCCACCAATTTATCATTCGAACTTTCGATTTTTCTCCTAGAAATAGTATAGTTTGGGGTGCTTGATAATGCTTCTTTTCGGTAAGTGTCATCATTATAATCTGTTCTCAAAAATTTTTTTAGATGTTCCGGTTTGTGCTTAACATTTTCCAAATTATTATTTTTAAAATAATTTTCGACTTCTTTTTTGTAGTTTTCGTTTCCGTTATGCAAAACACTAATCATAAATGTTCGTTTTCTTTTTTGAGGTATTCCAAAATTATCCGCTGAAAGATCATATATTTGGTTGATATACCCCATTTTTTCTAAAAATGTCGTCCATTCTGTAAAATTCGAAACATGTCGCTTTGATCGAATATTTGTAACATTTTCCATAAGTAAAAATTTAGGTTTAGATTTTCCAATCTCATCATACTCTTTAATGATTCGTTCAACTTCCCACAACATACCCGATCGATTATTAGCATCCCGATCAATTCCTTTTGTATTTCCATGCCAAGAGCCCGACAATGACAAATCTTGACATGGAAATGAATAAGTAAGTAAATCAACATTGTCAGGTAAATTGATTGCTTGAACATCTGTAATACTTACTAGGTTTTTCGTTCTCTTAATTGCATAATCAATTCGCATTAAAGCTTCTAGTGGATATCTTTTTAAATTGCTTTTTTCAAGTGGTTCTTTTCCATTACCACTAATTGTATGAACCGATAATTTTTCAATTAGTTCTTCTTTTGTAACATCTTTATATTCGGATAAATCTTGTGGTCCATTATGAATGATATCGTATGCATAAATTGCATTTATATCCCATTCGATCGTAGCAACCACTTCATAATCTGCTCCAATATTACTAAGAGCTTTTGATTGACTACCAATTCCACTAAATGCCTCAATTACTTTCATTAAAAATCTTCCTCTCAACTACCATGTTTCATTTGGTATTCCCACTAAGTCAATAGTATACTCTATTTTTGTTATGTTGTCTGGTATCTTACCAGAAACAAATGAACTCGGTGTAATAGCCGGAAAATTTGCATCAACTAAATATCGTTTACCCTCAAGTTTATTATACTTAACTTTTCGATCTCTACTTCCTAATCCATATCCCAATTGATTAATTTTTTCCTCGTAGTGAGATCGATGTCCTCCGGCATTAACAATCAATTCTAATAAGTCATCTATCGAATTGCCCTTTGACGACTCCTCCAGTTTGCACATGTAGATATATAGTGTTTTATTTGACTGTAATTGAAATTGTCCACTAATCGTTACTGTTTCCGCATATTTAATTATCGTAGTTTTTACATCCAAACTCATAGTTTCTGTTTCTATGTCATGTGAATTCATTGAAGGACCCTGCCAGATGAGTTTTTTTTCTTTTGATTCCAGTAAATGTAAAACGCAATATAATTCTCCAATTACGTCATATACTTTTTTATTTTTGATTGAATTCCCTAGTAAATCTCTCCATTTTTTCCACCAATCAAATGGTTCTGTCTGTAATAATAATCTATTCTCTCTATTCTCTCCTAACTCTAAAAATTGAGCACAAATAATCGCAAATTCATTTCTCAAATGATTCAGTTCAGATGAAAGTATTAATAAATTTATTATTTCTCCACCACTAATTTGGAATTCGCTACTGAAAAGTCTCACATTACTAAACTGCTCATTAATTTCAATCTTATGCGTATTCAATATAGCAACCCCATAGTAATTTGACTCTCTAATAGTCCACGACTCTTCATCTGCTGATTTTATTTTTCTTAAACCTTGTGAAAATTGAGATGCAAAATTTTCTCGTATTTCATCAACTATTGTCATTTACTTTTCTCCTTTAACTTGCTTTATCAAAAAGCATATTAACGTATCCTTCGATACCACCTTCATACAAACTTGGTTCTATTGTTTGGATATATAAAGTGTTCAATGTCATAACTTTTCTAAATAACCCTTTTTGATTATTATCATCGCGATTACGATCATACGCTCTCATAATCTCTCTATACAAATTTACATCAAACCCTTTTTTTGATGTTCGGTCAACAAGTTGGAGAATTTCATCTGTAGTATTTCTTCTTAAAATCTTCGCGGTAAGCTCTACATCACCTTGCCAGCTTAAATGAATGTACCACCAAATAGTCCGTAACCAAAGACGATTTTTTGTTTTGTAGAATCTCACATCATTATCGTATCCCCATCGCATTGCAACTATATTTGGAATAACTCTCACTTGTAAATCAATCCAAATTTCTTCGTCAGATGCTTCTCTTAATGACATTCCATTTTCAATCTTTAGAATCTCATACAAATATAATCCAAACTGAAGATCTTTCGTATATTCTTTCTCGGATGGAATCGACAAATAATATTCGGTTAAAGTTTTTCTAAGTTCCCCATATTTTTCATCGAGACTAGGCATTTGGACATCACCATACAATTTCCATTTTTCCATTTCATTTTTCGCTTCTGATTTATTCATTTTTTCAAATATCATTTCAAGGCCCCTTTTTTATCTATCAAATGGCAAACGTTGTCGAACTTCGCTAGAAAGAACATCTAAATCATCATAGTTTTTTAATCCAAATGTTTGAATAAAATAATTTGCCACGTGAGCAACACTACCAATCTCAAAATTACCATTTGATTTTAAACAATTTGCATATGCTGATTGAGATATTTTAGTAATAATAATACAAATGCTACTTGCTACAATATCATTGATTAAAAATTGATCGAATTTTTTACTATTTCGGTCTATATATTTATATCCAGGATGATTTTGATTTAACCTTATTGCTACACTACGACTGAATGATTCAGTAACTGGATCATCCCACTGACAATCCACCTGCCACAAAGGTCCATTTGGATTAGATACGATATAAATTGGAAATTCAGAACCATCTCCATCCAGTACTATTTTTACCTCGGTAAATCCTCCTAAAATGGAACCGATATTATTTTGCAAATAGCCGCTACGTTCATCAATTTGCCTCGATGCTTTCTCGATATAGAGAAACGGTTGGAAAACTATGTCTCCTCGAAGCTGTCCGACTTCAAAATTGATTTCTGTTTGATATTCTTTGTGATTGTTGTCAAAGTAGTCCATTGTTCCCACTCGAACTATTCCTCTTTGCATAGATTCACGAGAGTACCATTGTATTGCAAGACCGATACTTGCCCCACTATTGGCAATTCCATTTTTGTTGAATAATGGTCTAGAATTACTTATTTCCATCTTCAAAACAACGGAAAGAGACTGACTATTTATGTCCCAAAATGAGTTTTCATCCTTCAGAATAATCAAATTATCACTGATTGAATCTTCACTAATTTCTATTATCTTTTTGTCATACTGTGTTCGTGCATAAAATTTTATCTCAGAAAAATCATATCCAATAAGATTTATATGATTCTCATTTAGCATCGGGTAGGTTGAAAATACATTTTTTACCACTATTTATCCCCTCCTGCCTCAATACACATAAATTGTAGTGTCGGAACAATATTATAGTCAAATGTTTGAATTAGAATCGAACCTCTAATCTGTATACGACTCGGTATAGATGCCTCTAAAAACAATCCATAAGATATGTCGTATTCTGATACAATTTCGGATACTCTATAGCGATCAGATCTAAGCCTATGAAAACCTTTGGCTGCGAGTATTTCTTCTTCCCTATTTATCTTAGAATCTTTATATATCATTTCCGCATCTAGAATTTCTAGAGGAAATTTCCCATTGGTTATTGTTTCAAATTCTGACGCCTCCAAAATACCGCCTTCTTTGATCGTGGCAATTTTGACCGTAAATCCTACAACAGTTTTTAAAGTATCAATTTCAAAAGGAATTCTAATACCATCCTCACAATACTGAATAGCATTTTCAATAATATTGAACTGCGGATTTCTTTTTCTTGATTTCACTGGATTTGTAACTTTAATCGTTTTCTTCTTTGGAGCACTTGCCTTTTTCCCGAACATACTTGATGGTAATAGTTTTTCTCCGAATTGCTTACTGAAGACGGAGTTTCTATCTTCAATAATAGATACGCTCTCACTATTTAAGATTTTTCCGATTTTTTTTGAAACGTGACTTTTTATTTTACGAGAAATTTCAGGACTAATGCTACCATAACTTTTATCTCCCCAAGATGTGTGATCTGCTTCTTCACTCATGCGAACATATTCTTCCAAACTGCTAGGTAACCCCTGATTAATATATTCTTGTCGAAACTTATTTTTTGAGTTTAAAACAAAATAACCGATTATATATTCATCTTCGTGAGTAGGATCGATTTTTCTAACCCAATCACCACTCGTTTCATAGGACACTATCATACCTGGTTTTCTAGTGTACATAATCATCGGTGAATTTAACGGAGCATCTTCATTTACTGTATTTGTTAATAGATACATATTGGGATTATTGTCTGGAATTCCTTGACCCAAATCTCGGCCCGAAACCTTAACGAACGCAACCGTTCCACAAACTGGGTCAATCAAATAATGATTTACTTTTATTTCTTCTTTGTAGTACTCTATTTGATTAGAGAATTTTAATCTCGGATTATTTATACTCGATGCATAATTATATAGATCTCGCTGAATTAGGAAAAACGGAAGCATTAATTCATCAACTAACATGCAACCATTTACAGAGGCTTCCAAATAGCAACCATCATATTGTTCATTATTAAGTCTGGAAGCATACCAACGTTGTATCGAAATTTCTAAATACTCTTCAATACTACTCGTCCAATACGGTAAATTACGAGGTTTTCTCGCTACCTCACTTGTAATCTCTGAATTCATTCCCTGTAAATTTTGTGTAAGAAGATTTTTGGGTTCAATAAAAGGAATAATGATAGCTGTACCGGTTTCGTCATTTATATAAGGATCAATATCAAATATTTTGAGAAATTCATGTATTTCATTCTGATTCGTTATTGGGACAGTAGTGTTTTCAGATATTTCCTTTCCCCACCATGCAATTCCAAGGCGTTTACTTTCCTTATAACTAGGAATAATACTGGAAGGTGAGGTTTCATCTTCTACCATATTAATAGCTAATCTTTCTTCGTATTCACCATTTCGCGCTTTAATCCGACTATAATAGATTACCAAACCAATTCCTAGTCTATAATAGGTAGTTTTCCCTAATCCCCAAGATCCTCCAGCACCTTCTTTATTTTGTGCCTTCATAATGTCATAGACTAGAGATATTAAGTTTCCTTCGTCCATCCCATCTGTAAGTTCGCTTTGCGACATAGGACCTGTTAGACCTTCGGTATTGTAATCTCTAACTGACAAAAACTTCTTTGTCGTAAACCCAAATCGTTCATTTAACGCTTTCTCAATTCCTTCTAAATGTTTTGATAATGAATTCGTTACAAAATCGCCGACTGTAAAATCTACATGTACTGATTTTTTATTTCCACTCCGTGCATCTAGACTATTTTGAATTGATTCTCGAACAAGTAAATCTATCCATGGCATGCTATCGTTTTGTATGATTCTTAAAAGAGCCTCTCCGGTAAGTGTGTTTCTTCCCGAACTTTCAATTTCGATTTTCATTATTTCCCCCTAATCGATATCGTCGATTGTTCCCTTATTATTTATTTTACTCAAATCAATTCTTATAGACTTAACATAATTTTGATTCCTCTCGCCTCCTGGAATTGTAACTACAACACCAATTAGGTCTCCTTTAGCTTTTAGATCACTCCTTAGCGCATTAGACTTCCCTTTAGAGTCTTGATCAATGCAATAGAATGTTAATTGCGGTGTTTTATTTAAACCAAAACGGTTTCTGTGCGATATTTTTGGATTTTTGATCATTTCTTTCTTCAGTTGTTCATCTTCAATTTGATTATATTGATCAATTCTTATATCACTAATTAAGTCTTTCGGTCCCCGAAGTACCCCAATGTCAATAAACTCAGACTCATTTTCATTACTTTTTTTACGAGATCGGCTAACCTTTGCAACAGATAATCCATTGCCAAAATCAAATTTTGAGGAGCTATCATTTGATAATCCTGCAAATACAATATTCCAATTCCCTAGATTTCCATCTTCTGTGTTTATTTTTATCCAATCTTGTAGAACATTTATTCTATTAAAAACTCGTGAACGATTACTGAATAAGAAATTATCAAAAAAACTATTCGAAATCAATTCGAAATCAACATCTTCCCACACAATGTTCGAGTGGTTAAACATAAACATTTCCGTAGCTGTTGGTTCTCCAAGCGATTTAATAAAATTAACTGTGGTTTCTAAATTGGACTGAATAATCTCAAGATCGTTATCAAATAGAACTGTTTGATTCATCACTCCAGTAAAGTCTACTTCATCCTCAACAGCACGTTGCATTTTATTTTTAGATGTAATACGCATAAATGACAATGATGGTGAGCTTTTTATTCGTATTCCAACTTCTTCCGGAAGTTGTCCTAATACTTCCATGTTGTAAATTTCATTTCTAAGCTCCAAATCAAGCTCCGATAGGAATTTAAACTTTTCAACTGCATTAATGGACATGTAAATTCTTGGATACAATTCATATCCTCTACGATATCCGAACCAACGCCCCATTTGCATTAGAGTATCTCCTTGGTTAGTCGTTCTTAAAAAATATGAACAAACTAGCCCTTCCAATGTCAAACCACGAGCAAGAGTATTCCCCCCTATTACAATAAATAACGGTGCTTTTTTAAGTTTATGCTTTTTGGACGGATATTCTAATCTCATATAATCATCTTCATCAGCGGTAGATTGTGACTTACTATTATCTACACACAAGTGGATACCATCTATGTAAGATAGGTCATTTGCTTCGCTCTCATCAATTTGAATACGTCCCATACCATTTTCTACAACATATTTTAATTCAGGTAATAGTTCCTCAAATAATGGATAATCGTGTAAAGCATTAATTTCAACACCATAAGTAGGATAAGCGCTCCTAAATTTTTCTAATGTAAATCGATTTATTTCGGTTTCCCAAAGAACCCGTGCTTTATCGATTATATTATCTTTATTTTTAATGAACCATTTTTCTATAGCTCTCTCGATTTGGTTATGATGGTCAACTTTAAAACTGCTATGAATAAGCATGGTCAGTGGTTTTTTATGATTTTGTGTTCGCAAAGCGGCACTACTCAATATGAACCATAGTATTGCTTGTTCAAGACCTTGAGGAATATCTCGATTCTCTCCTTTATGAACTAAAGCGAGTTCGTCAATTTCTCTCGAATTAATATCTTCAAGTTTTCTAACAATATCTAATCCTTCGAGATTTAGTTCTTCAGATAATGATTCCTCAACACCAAAAATTTGTTGAGGACCAAAATATAAATTTGATTGCGGAAGTGTATAGATGAAATTCTTTGGATAAAGAGTATGATCTCCAATTTCATTCAGTACATTTGCATATGGTGTAGCTGTATACCCAATGTAATTCATTGCGTGAAAAACCCCTTTTGCTTCTTTATCATTCTTATTTCTATTATGAACAAGATTATTAATAAGTCTTGCGATGGTTTTTCGTTCATCAGTATTTACATCCGCAGTATTCACTCCCGCTTGATCTGATTCATCGTCAATTATTAATATTTTCATGTTTCCTTTTGGATTTGCATCTAAATGAAGCCATTCAAGTAAATTTTCTAGTCTTTTTTTATTTTTTAGTACTACCGTAAAATAAGCCATTTCCGGCTTTGAAAATTGCAAATTTGACGCCTTATCGCGATCCTCAGAATGCTTCGATAGATGACCTAATTCTTGCCATATCTTATTACCTGGGTGATTTAAATCATTTAAAAGCCTTTTTTGAGTTTGGACCCGTAAATTGTCAATCGTCCCTGAAAGAACGATAAACATGTTATATCCATAATCTGCAGCCATAGCCATTAAACCAGCCATATTTGCTGTTTTACCAGACTGAACATTACCAATCACAAGCCCCTTAGTCGGTAAGGTATCTCTAGTATCATTTGATATTTGCTTCAGAATTCTTTCACAAGATACTTCAATTGAACTTATTGCTTTATCGTCGAAACCGTTTGCTTTCTTTAAATGTTCTTTATATAACACCCAAGATGATTTCCGACTTTTAGGAATGATTATATCATTTTCTTGATTATCTCCAACAATCATTGATGCTTTGGTTATATCTGTAATTTCTAAGCTGTCAATTTCCGCTTCTTTTTGAAGTAAAACTAAATCAGACCATTCTACTTCATTGAATGGCGCCTCTAATCCCATAGAATTATAATATTGTAAAAATTCTTCTACTGAATTTGACAGACCAAATTTCCCCTCTAAAATCTCATCCCATGAATGACCTTCTTTTCGTTTATTTACAATTACAACGCGTAGATTATCATATCGCGGTGTTGAATATCTATTCCCCATAATTATCCTCACTTTATTAATTATTTTTAACATCTATAACTATTATTATATATGAGCTAGTAGTTCATCTCAATGAATAAACAGTAAAAATGCAAACGTTTTCAACATAATCATTAAAACGTTTACATTTAAAGTCTTATTTATTTTTAAATTAGAATGTATTAAGAATATTCGAGCAATAATTATAATCTGATATTTAATTTCACTTTATATTCTCGCTTATTATTTTCCCGATAATTATCCCCGTAGTCAATCCCGAGGATCCCAATCCACTTGCTTGATATACACCCGGTTCACCCTCTACTTCCCCGTAGAAAGGACTAAAATCCGAACTCACTGCGCGTGTTCCTACGCGTACGTGATCAATTTCAAGTCTATCTATTTCTGGAAAGTGTTTCTTCGACTCATTTTTGAGATATTCACTTGAATTCGGATCAATATCTAGATTAAATCCTTTTTCATTTTCATGGGTTGCACCAATGACTAATTGTCCTTGATTTCCATAAAGAAAGTCAATTTCTCCCTGTGGCATAAATACGGGATAGTTATGATTGGGTTCGAGGATATTCTTGAATTCTATAAGTTGTCCTTTTTGCGGTTTCACACTGAGTTCCTTATTTGGAAATTGTTCTTGTAACCAAGCCCCACAAGCAAGGATAACTGCATCATAAGCTTGACCATCAACGATAAGTCGATCTTCTTGACGTGACCAATAGACGCGTTTATTGATTACCGTTAAACTCTCAGCTTCTTTCTGTAATGTCTCGATCAGTTTTAAGCCATCGACCTGTGCTCCACCTGAAACATAAAGTGCTCGATCACATTGAATAAAGGGCGGTAACTTTTCTTGCAGTGCTTCGCCTTCTAAAATTTCCACTTCCCCCATCTCAGGTGCGTCGATGCGACGTTGTAATGCAATGTTATAGAGCTTATCTAATAATTTATCATGTGTTATAAGTGCGCCACTTTGACGATAATAGGATGTATCATTGAGGTCTTTATTTAATCTTTGATAGAATGCTGCCCCTTCACGTGCAAGTTGATACCATTCCTGGTTGCGACGTTGGCTAACCCAAGGACAAATAATCCCTACTGCTGCTTTGGTTGCTTGGCCCGTTGGGTCATCATATAGGGTAACGTGGTTTCCATGTTTACTTAAATAATAGGCAGCTGTAGAACCTACAATGCCACCACCAATAATTGCGATTTTTTTCATCTTTTATCCCCTCCATAGCTCTTATACTAGTGTATCAAAATATCCCGGTTATGTAACAAAATTGTAACTTTCGTCATAAGTTCAAAATTATGATGTATACTTTGTACTATAACACTAGTATAGTGTTGATTTTTCTTTCGAATAAATTTATAGTTATAAATAGATTACGGAGTATCGCTATGCAAAATAAAAAAGGTCTAACGACACAGCAAGTAAAACAACTAACTCTGGAAGGTAAGATTAACCGCCTTCCCAAACCCGAAATTAAAACAAATGCGCAAATCATTTTAAGTAATGTATTTACGCTTTTTAACTTATATAACATTATTATCGCATCCGCACTTGTATATGTAAAAGCATGGACGAGTTTATTTTTTATGGGTGTTATTATTTCCAATACATTTATGTTTATTTTCCAGGAAATACGATCACGAAATTTAATCAGTAAACTCAATATTATTATCTCTCCAAAAACAACAGTTATTCGTGATGGTAAACGCCTTGAACTGGATAACGAAGAAATTGTCCTTGGTGATTTAGTCTATTATGAAGCTGGAAATCAAATTAGTGCTGATGCACGAATTGTGGATGGAGCAGTGGAAGTCAATGAATCCCTTCTTACTGGCGAGGTTGATCCAGTAGATAAATCAATTGATGCGGAAATTCTATCGGGAAGTTTTATTGTTAGTGGTGCATGTTATGCAGAGATTATCCATGTTGGAAAAGATAACTATGCAATCAAAGTAACTTCTGCGGTCAAAACAAATCGTGTTATTTCGTCAGAACTTCTCAAAACATTTAAAACTGTTACAAAAATTACAAGTTTCTTTATCATTCCCATTGGTGCCATTTTACTATACCAAGGGCTTATACTTCGAGGACAAGCTTTTGATTCAGTTATCGTTAATACCGCAACGGCCCTCTTAGGCATGCTACCACAAGGTTTAGTTCTACTCACTACCTTAGTCCTTATTGGAGCCGTCTTAAAACTTGGTTCTAAGAAAACTCTTGTACAAGATTTATACGCAATTGAAACGTTGTCGCAATCCAGTGTCTTATGTTTGGATAAAACAGGAACTTTAACTCATGGCGTAATGAAAGTAATTCATGTAGAAACTCTTGATGAAATCCTTTATGAATACATGAGTTCATATATTGAAAATTCAAACGATAACAATGCTACATCTGCAGCAATTAAGGATTATTTTGAAGTCATTCCGACACAGCTTCAAGCGGTAGAGCAAATCCCGTTCTCATCAGCGCGCAAGTGGGCAGGGATGAATTTCTCAAACAATCATGCAGTCTTAGTTGGTGCTCCTGATATTTTACTACCAGGAACACGGATTCCCGAAAAAGTAGAGTCCTTGCGACGGGATGGTGCGCGCATTCTCTTGATTTGTGAATCACTTTCACCCATTCATAAAGACAGTTCGCTTAAGGGAATCTTACCGCTCGCTTACATTGCTTTAGAAGATCCAATTCGAGATGACGCATACGATGCCATCCAGTTCTTCCGTGAAAATGATGTTACAGCGAAAGTTATCTCAGGTGATAACGTAGAAACCGTTGCCGCGATTGCTCGCAAAGCGGGCATCGAAAACTATCAAACTGTGGTGGACGCACAATCTCTTAAAACTGAGGAAGACTTAACGGAAGCCATTCTTAATTGCAATGTTATTGGTCGAGCAACGCCAAATCAAAAACTGGATTTTGTACGGATTCTTCAAGAACATGGGGAGAAAGTTGCGATGACTGGTGATGGTATTAACGATGTTCTTGCACTTAAGAACTCTGATTGTTCGATCGCTATGGGAGAAGGTAGCGATGCAGCCTTGCATATCTCACAAATCGTTGTAATGGACGGACAACTTTCCACACTTGTAGATGTTGTGAAGGAAGGACGTATGGTGATCAATAACATCACCCGTTCCGCGTCCATGTATTACCTACGGACAATTCTAACCATATTTATTGCGATTACCGCAGTTGTTATGAATGTTCCCTTTCCGTTTATTCCGTTCCAAATTACTTTAACCAATATGTTTATTGATGGATTCCCTTCGTTTATGTTGTTGTTTCAGCCAAGTTATGAACGCCCTAAAGAACGAATCCTCAATCATGTCTTACGTCATGCATTCCCAAATGCAATGACCATTATCCTTTTATGGCTCTTCCTCAATATTTGGGGAACTCACTTTGGATTAACAACAGAAGTTGTTCAAACGATGATGTACTTTATTAACGGTTATGTCTCCATCGGTATGATCTACCGTATCTATAAGCCACTCAACCTATACCGAACCATCGTTCTTATTATCAATGTCATTGGTTTTGGGCTTGCAACCAAACTCTTCTGGCCACTCTTGGAACTACAACCACTCAGTCCAGAACATGCACAGTTTACAGCAATCTTGCTAATTGTTGCCATTCCAATTGTAATCATCATTCATAAACTAGCGCTAATGTATATCGATTACACCAATAATAAAAACAACTAAATACAAACGGAACTGACCTAGTTCAGTGGGACTAAAGAAAAAAAACCTCTTGTATGAGAATTATTGTAAAATAGTTCAATATAGGAGGTTTTTATATGGGAACACGAACTATGCATAGCTATGAGACAAAGATGA
>NZ_SCFT01000006.1:0-95147 GCF_016617655.1 Erysipelothrix sp. strain 2 (EsS2-7-Brazil) | reverse complement strand
CTGTGTGAAGAATCGTGGGAGCTGTTTTTTTATTATCCTTAAGTAGCGCAAGGAGATCCTCGAGACACTTGTAGTAAGGCTTAGGATCACCAGTTGTACGCGATAATGCAGAACTTATAATTTCATTATTGAAGGTATCAACCATTAAAGTCCATTTATTATTTAATCCACCTTTGGGTCTTCCCATCATTAATACCTCCGTTTTATCTTTGATTTTATTATTACACAAAAAAAGTAGACAAGTCTTTTTTACTTGTCTACTTTTAGTTTACTACTCCACCGAGGTGGCTCTTTTTAATTTAAGCTTTTATGAGGCCCAAGAATATGAATTTCAAATTCATGATCATGTGCATCAATTTCAAGGATGCTGTTATCTTCCACATCCTTTTCAATAAGAAGGTATGCAATTTTGGTTTCAATTTCACGTTGTATAAAACGCTTCATTGGTCGTGCACCATAGGTTACATCGCTACCTTCCGCAACAATTAAATCAATTGCCTTGTCTGTAACACTTAATTTAAGGTTACGTCTTCCAATACGGACCGCAAGCTCATCAATGAACTTACGAGCAACATCATGAAGCACCGCATCGTTTAGTGCATTAAAGACAATGATTTCATCAATACGATTGATAAACTCAGGTTTAAAATGTGCTTGGACCGCTTGCATGTATTGTTTGTCTCTACTTGCTTGATCCGATTCAAAAGCAAACTGACTTCCAAGATTCGAGGTCATAATGATGATTGTATTTTTAAAATCAACCGTTACCCCTTTACTATCCGTAATGTGTCCATCGTCCAGAATTTGAAGGAGTACATTAAACACATCCGGATGTGCTTTTTCAATCTCATCCAAAAGCACGATTGAATACGGATGACGACGTACTTGTTCCGTCAATTGGCCACCTTGTTCGTAACCAACATATCCAGGAGGGGCACCAATAAGTCTTGATACGCTGTGTTTTTCCATATACTCGCTCATATCGATACGAATAATTCGGTTTTTATCGTCGAAAAGCTGTTGGGCTAAAACACGAGCAACTTCAGTCTTCCCAACACCTGTTGGACCCAAGAACATAAATGAACCTAAAGGTCTATTCTCATCTTGTATTTGTGCCTTCGAGCGAAGAATTGCATCTGTAACTGTTTGAAGGGCTTCATCTTGTCCTTTAACATACATTTCCAACTCATGTTTAAGGTTCAAGAGTTTTTCACGCTCGGAAGCTACAAGTTTTGTGATATCAATTTGTGTCCAACGCGATACGATTTCAGCAATCAACGCTTCATCAACTACTTCTTGAATCATGCTTCCAGAATTTTCGTTATCATTGCTTTCTTGAATTTGACGTTCAAGGGCAGGAATGGTTTCGTATTGTAGACGTGCAGCTTCTTCATAACGCGCTTCATTTTGTGCTTTCTCAAAGTCTAAACGTGCACGTTCTAAAGCCTCTTTCGCATCTTTAACCCCATCAACTTGTGCTTTTTCTTTTTCCCATCGTGCATAAAGATCTTGATAGGTCTCTTTGAGGTTGCTGAGTTCTTCTACAATCTCATCACGACGTTCAAGCGTCTTCGCATCAGTTTCTTTTTTTAGGGCAGCTTCTTCAATTTCAAGTTGGCGTATTTTCCGTGTTAATTCATCCAATTCTTCTGGCATCGATTCCATTTCGACGCGAATGGAAGCACATGCTTCATCAATCAAGTCGATGGCTTTATCCGGCAAGAAGCGATCTGTAATATATCGATCCGATAATTTCGCAGCCGCTACAATGGATTCATCCAAAATTTTAACACCATGATGCGATTCAAAGCGATCTTTAAGACCTCTTAATATGGAAATGGTGTCATCTACTGAAGGTTCACTTACAGATACACGTTGGAAACGACGTTCAAGTGCGGCATCCTTTTCAATGTGTTGGCGGTACTCATTATACGTTGTCGCACCAATTAGGTGGAGTTCACCACGGGCTAACATCGGTTTTAATAAGTTTGCGGCATCCATGGATCCTTCTGTTTTACCTGCACCTACAAGATTATGAATTTCATCAATAAATAGAATGATGTTTCCATCTGCTTGTTCTACTTCTTCGAGAACCGCCTTCAATCGCTCCTCAAATTCACCGCGGTATTTTGCGCCGGCAATCAAAGAGCCCATATCCAACTCGATGAGTTGTTTGTTTTTCAAGCTAAAAGGCACATCACCACGCATAATACGCCATGCAAGTCCTTCAGCAATCGCAGTCTTACCAACACCCGGTTCTCCAATTAGAATTGGGTTGTTTTTGGTTTTACGTGATAGAATTTGGATTACTCTTCGAATCTCATCATCACGCCCGATAATAGGGTCAATCTTACCATCACGAACATCCTTCACCAAATCACGTCCGTATTTTAACAAGGCATCAATTTGATTTTCAGCTTGGGGTGAATCCATGACTCTTCCGGACCGATGACTGAGAATTGAAGCCTCGATTGTGCGGGTATCCACAAGATTACGATATGCACTTACAGCTTCCAAAATTCCCAGAAAAAGGGCAAATAGGGAAATATAGGTATCCCCTTGTTTCGTTGACCATGCTTGAGCTTTCGCAAAAACATGTGTGATTTCTTGGTCCATGGTCAATTGTGCACCTTGCACCTTTGGAAGTTTATCCAACCGTTCATCGGCAGATTGAAGAAGTTTCGACTTATTCGTTCCTGTCTCTTCCAAAATTAAATCGAGATCACCTGAATTCAAAAGTGCTTTCATCAAGTGGGCTGACGACACGGCACTGTGTTGCATTTGTGTCGCATAGTTCACAGCTTCCATTAAAGCTGCTTGAGCTTTTTCAGTTAAATTTTCGTAGTTCATGCAATTCACCTCCATTTTAGCAATTAACTACTTAGAGTGCTAATATTTAATTTAAAGAAAAGTGACGTGTGTCACTTGAACGCTTTTTTAAAGCGGTCAAAGACACTATCACCTTTTACTTCTGTTTCTTTTAACGCTTCTAAATGTTCACGTTGTTGACGTGATAATTTAGTTGGAACTTCTAATTTAACTTCAACATATTGGTCTCCCATACGTCCTGATCGAAGGTCTTTAACCCCTTTTTCACGAAGTCTAAATTTAGTATTAGGTTGTGTACCTGCAGGTATTGTTAATTTAACATCACCATGCACAGTTGGTACTTCAATCTCCGTACCCAATGTGGCATCGATTACTGATAAAGGAATGTTAATATGGATGTCATTCCCCTCACGTCTGAAGTGCTTATGTGTTCCAACTACAATCTCGATAAAGAGATCGCCGTTTGGTCCACCATTGGCGCCGCGCTCACCCTTACCAGAAACACGTAATTGTTGTCCGGTAACGATGCCCGCAGGAATTTTAATATCCACTTCGACACGCTTTGTATTATATCCTTTACCATGACATTCGCCACAGCGTTTTGTAATTGTTTTACCAGTACCACCACAGTCTGGACATGTTGCTTGAGATTGGAACACACCAAAAGGTGTACGTTGTTGCGTTACCGTTTGACCCGTTCCACCACAACGTGAACATGTCTTGATATCATCTTTGCTGTGTGCACCCGAACCATGACACGATGTACATTCTTCATCGACATTTAAAGTCACGGATTTGTTGGCACCAAACACAGCCTCCATAAAGTCAATTCGCATACTCATAAAGCGATCTTGACCCTTCATAGGTCCATTAGGATTACGACGTTGGCCTCCGCCTCCGCCGCCGAAGAATGAACTAAAGATATCACCGAAATCATCAAATCCACCGCTAAAGCCGCCTCCAAACCCGCCGGCTCCTTGATCAAAGGCAGCATGGCCAAACTGATCATAGTTCGCACGTTTTTGAGAATCACTAAGGACTTCATAGGCTTCTTGGACTTCTTTAAATTTAGCTTCAGCACCATCCTCTTTGTTAATATCAGGATGGTACTTCTTCGCTAACTGGCGATAGGCTTTCTTAATTTCTGCATCTGTGGCAGATTTACTTACTCCAAGTATTTCATAAAAATCTCTTTTATCTGCCATATCTACCTCCGAAAGTTTTTAAACTAGTTTTTTTCTTCAAATTCAGCGTCAACAACTGTTTCATCACTTGACGAAGCATCTGCTTCAGCTTGACCTGCTTGTTGTTCATACATTGCTTGTGACATTGCTTGAGCTGCTTGTTCTAATTGATCAAGTTTTTCTTTTAATGTTTCAAAATCATTGTTATCCATTGCTGTTTGCAATTCATCACGTAATTTTGTAACTTCTTCTTTTTGAGCATCATCCACAGGTGAATCTTCACTTGCTAAGGACTCATCAATTTGATGAATGAATTGTTCTGCACGGTTTTTAAGCTCTGCTTCTTCTTTTAATCGTAAATCTTCGGAAGCATTTTCTTCAGCTTCTCGAACCATGCGTTCGATTTCTTCATCACTTAATCCTGAGCTGTTTGAAATTGTAATGGATTGTTTTTTGTTTGTTCCCTTATCCATTGCTGAAACGTTTACGATACCATTTACGTCAATATCGAATGTAACTTCAATTTGAGGAATACCTCGTTTTGCAGGAGCAATACCATCTAATTTAAATAAACCAAGTGATTTATTGTCTTTAGCCATTGGACGTTCACCTTGTAAGACGTTAATGTCTACAGCGGGTTGATTATCTGCTGCTGTTGAGAATACTTGTGATTTTGATGTTGGGATTGTTGTATTACGTTCAATAAGAACGGTCATCACACCACCCATTGTTTCAATACCTAATGATAATGGTGTAACGTCAAGAAGTAACACATCTTTAACATCTCCTGAAATAACACCACCTTGAATTGCGGCACCCATTGCAACAACTTCATCAGGGTTAACAGATTTATTTGGTTCTTTTCCTAACTCATTTTTAACAGCTTCAACCACAGCTGGAATACGTGTTGATCCACCAACAAGCAATACTTGATGAATATCATTTTTAGTAAGTCCAGCATCTTTTAGTGCTTGACGAACTGGAACCATTGTACGTTCAACAAGGCTCTTTGTCATTTCTTCAAACTTAGCACGTGATAATGTTGTTTCCAAGTGTAATGGACCATTTTCGCCTGCTGAGATAAATGGTAATGAAATTGAAGCATTTACAGTTGAAGATAAATCTTTCTTCGCTTTTTCTGCTGCTTCTTTTAGACGTTGCATAGCCATTTTATCGGATGATAAATCAATACCATTTTCTTTTTTGAAAATATCGACTAAATAATCAACAACGATGTGGTCAAAGTCATCTCCACCTAATTTGTTATCTCCAGCAGTTGATAATACTTCAAATGTACCATCTGCTAATTCAAGAATGGAAACGTCGAAGGTACCACCACCAAGGTCAAATACTAATACTTTTTCTTCATCTTTATCTGTTTTATCGATTCCAAATGCAAGCGCAGCCGCAGTTGGTTCGTTAATAATACGTTCTACTTCTAAACCTGCAATCTTACCAGCATCTTTTGTTGCTTGACGTTGTGCGTCATTAAAGTATGCAGGTACGGTAATTACAGCCTTCGTAACTTTTTCACCAAGATAATCTTCTGCATAGCTCTTCATATAGCCTAAGATCATTGCTGAGATTTCTTCTGGTGTATACTCTTTTCCTTCAAGTGTAACTTTTTCGCCTGTACCAATTAAACGTTTAACTGATACTGCGGAGTTAGGGTTTGTTACAACTTGACGTTTCGCTGCATCCCCAACAATACGCTCACCATTTTTAAAGCTGACTACAGAAGGTGTTGTACGATTTCCTTCTGGGTTTGTAATTACTTTTGCTTCTCCACCGTCCATTACGGAAACAGCTGAGTTTGTTGTTCCTAAATCAATACCAATAACTTTACTCATAATATATATCCTCCTATTGACTCACTTTTACAAGACTCGCACGTAGAATGCGATCTTTTAACATATATCCTTTTTGGAATTCTTCAATAACTATATTGGATTCAACACCCTCTTTTTCCTCTGTCATCATTGCTTGATGAATATTTGGATCAAAGGGTTGGTTCAATGCATTAATCGGTTCAACACCTTCTGCTTTAAGCGATGCCATTAACTGATCGTAAATCATTTGTACACCATCTCGTAAAGCCTCATCAGTTGTTTCTTGTTTTAATGCACGTTCCAAATTATCTAACACAGGCAACACATCTGCTGCAAATCCTTGAATACGGTATTTACGCAGTTGATCATGCTCGCGTTGCAGACGTTTTTTTAAATTTTCTGTATCTGCTAACATTTTAAAATAGTCGTTTTTTAACGTTTCAATTTCTTTTCGTAAGGCTTCATTCTCATCAATTGCTTCATCATTTTCAGAAGTATCATTTACTGAGTCTGAAGTTTCAATTTCTTCGCTGTTTGTTGATTCAAGTACTGTTTCATCTTGAACTTCTTCATGCAATTCTTCAGCGGTTTTATTCGTCTTGCTCATCATTGCCACCTTTCCCATACACCGTTTCGATCATCTCCGAAACATAATCCATCAACGAGACAACGCGACTGTATTCCATTCGACTTGGTCCCACAATCATCAACTTATGCTCATGATTATCGAGTAAATTAAACGAACTGGATACAACGGCCATATCATCAACCCAAACAATTTCACTTTGATCGCCTTTTTTAAGACTCAAGTGATTTTGTCCTGTGGATAAGTTACGCCACATTTCACTGTTTTCGAGCATATCCATCATTTCACGAAGTTTCTCTATGTTTGAGAATTCTGGCTGGTATAACATATTTCGTTCACCGCTTAAATAGACTTCGTCTTGAGCAAATTTAATAAATGCTCCTACAAACGCTTCAAAGAGTACCTCATATTTTTCAATTCGTCTTGATAAAATTGGTCTTAAACTTTCCATCTTATCAACAACTTCTGAAAGTGCTGTACCTTTTAATCGTTCATTTAATATTGAAGTACACGCCTCAAGGTCATTCACATCGACTTTACTATCAAAATTAAAAATTCGATGCTCTGCATGCCCTGACTCTGTAACGAACACGGCCATTGCATTAAATTCGCTCAATGGAATTAATTGAACACTTTTCAGTGTTTCATTCATCGCACTGGGACCTAATACAACCGTGGTTAGATTCGTCATCTGTGATAAAATATCACAGCTTTGTCGAATCGCTTCATCAATACCGAGTCGTCGATCGGAGAAAATTTGAGCAATCGCGGTTTCAATCCCGTAATTCTCTTCTTCATCCATGAGGTGTTCTACATAGAATCGATACCCTTTTGTTGAAGGAATGCGTCCACTGGACGTATGTGTCTTTTCCAGTAGTCCTATTTTTTCTAAATCTGACATCTCATTTCGTATTGTCGCAGACGAGTATGATAAGTTATATTTATCGATTAACGTCTTCGAACCCACTGGTTCAGCAGTGTTAATAAACTCTTTAACAATCGCCTTAAATATCTCTATTTTTCGTGGCGTCAACATATTATTCTCGCCTCCTAAACACTCTATTCTTTGTGTCTAGTATTATTCTACACCACGAGTTTAGCACTGTCAACCTTTAAGTGCTAAAAAATAAAAAAGGACCTAATTGTCCTTTTTGTAGTATCGTACTTTACTTATACCATAATCCTTAACGCAGTCTAGATAAAACCCGTCAATCACATCCGGCAAATCATAGTTCTTATCCGTCTCACAAATTATTAAGCCATCCTCTGCAACCAAATTACGCTTAATAATGATTTTGATAATTTCAAGGGTATGTTCGTATCGATATGGAGGGTCAAGGAAAACAAACTCGAAAGATCCAGATACCGTCTCCAATAATTTCATTGAGTCGCCTTTTTTAAGTTGGACACATCCTTCAAGATCAAAAGTTTTGATGTTATCTCGAATAACGTTATAAGCACGCACATCTTTCTCAAAAACAACTGCATGTTCGATGCCTCGACTGATTGATTCAAGAGCCATAGCTCCCGATCCCCCAAAGACATCTAACATTTTTCCTTCATTAAAAAATGGCCCAATCCGATTAAAGATTGCTGCGCGAACTTTATCGGTCGTCGGGCGCGTTGTATCTCCTTTTAACGTCTTAATTGGTCGCGAACCAAATGTTCCTGCTACAACTCTCATTACACTACCTCTGTTAAGCGTTTCAAATTCTCTTTGCGTTTCATTTCTTCTTGTTTTATGCGTAATTGATCTTTACGTTTGATATTAATAATTCCCATTTCATAACGTGAAATGACATTTTGTGTTAACCCGATCGCCAACATAATCGCCATACGACTGGATCCCCCTTTAGAGATAAACAGAAGTGGTACTCCAGTTAACGGAATCAACGCGGTAATACCTCCGATATTAAAGATAAAGTGAATCATAATATAAGCAACAGTACCCATTAAGATAACTTTATCCGATTCTTGTTTCACTTTGAACGAATACTTAACGAGTTGATACAACATCGTACCATATCCAATTACAATAATTGAGAATCCAATCATGCCTAATTCTTCGATTGTGACAGCGAGAATAAAGTCAGTATGCGCTTCAGGAAGATACCCATATTTGATTAGACTATTTCCATAACCCATCCCAAACATGCCACCTTTAAACATTGCAACCATTCCATTAAAGATTTGGTAGCCACTACCATAGCGGTCCAAGAATGGATTTGAGGACGTTTTAAAACGACCAATCATATAAGGTGGGATATTTAATTTCTCAATAAGACTAATACCAAATGAGGAATCTAAAAAGATCAGTCCAACAATTCCCACACCTGCTAGGATGAACATCCACTTTTGTAATCGCGTTAGTTTATCATGAGATGGAATTAATACACAGATATAAGCAATTCCAAGAATAACAACCGCCGACCCAAGGTCATGCTGTGCTTTCACAACAAAAAGGAAAATCGCAAGAATAATAAAGAACGGCTTCTTTACTAAATCAAATGTGCTTGCCTTCGTCCGTTTATTTCGATCTGCGAGAAACGTCGCAATGGTTAAAATTCCGAAAATCTTTGCAAACTCACTGGGCTGAATGGTCATAATTTTAAGATTAATCCAAGCTTTTGCACCATTAATGGCCGGGAAAACGAGCGTAATCCCCAAAAGACCCACCATTAAGAGTAATATTTTGGCGTAATTCTTTCGAAAATAATTAAGCGAAAATCGCCGCGCAACCATAACCATCATAATATAGGATACAATTACAAAAACAAGCTCCTTAACTCCGACTAAGACTAATGACTTGGCTGTACTTCCTGATGTCATACTTCCGGAGATAACCATAAGGACCCCAAAGATATTTAATATTAACGCTGCTGCATGAATTGGGCGGTTATAGCCCATTGGCATTTTAAGTGATATTTTTCTTTTCTTCATGGCTTTATTCTATCATAGATATAATGAAAAATAAGCGAAAGCCTTTCAAAAAGAGTAAAAATACGATAAACTATGCTTAAAGAGTTTGAATAGACCCACATATAATTCATACTTAAATATTATAATATATGTAGTGTATATTATTTATTTTTATCATGGAATAGAGGAATTTTAAATGCACGATATAAATATGGACACAATTGTCCTAGATCCAAACCCAGTTCTGCGTCAAAAATGCGAACCGGTGTCTTTTCCTTTGTCGGAAGAAGACCGTAATACACTTGAAAACATGTTGCAATATGTTCGTGATTCAAGGGATCCTGAACTTGCTGAAAAGTATAATTTGCAACCAGCAAATGGCATTGCCGCACCTCAAATTGGTGTTGCGAAACAAATGACAGCCCTTGTTGTTGATTTTGAAGATAAGCATGGCAATGTCAAAACCGTTGAATATGCCTTAGTGAATCCTAAGATTGTTTCTCACTCAGTAAAACAATGTGCGCTCAGTTATGGTGAAGGGTGCTTATCCATTCGGAAAGATTATCCTGGCCTCGTACGTCGTAGTCAACGCATCAAAGTTTTAGCGTACGATATGATTACAGACCAACGTATTGAGATTGTCGCAAAAGACATCTTAGCAATTGTTTTACAACATGAAATTGATCATTTAAATGGTGTGCTCTTTTACGATCACATTGATTCAAAGGACCCATGGATGGCTGAAAAAGGACTTAAAATCATAGAATAGGAGATTATATGGACGAAAAAAATATGAAATTAAGAAAAACCGATACCCTAGTCTATGCTTTAGGTGGCTTGGGCGAAGTCGGTAAAAATATGTACTGTATTGAACATGATGATGAAATTATCATTATTGACTGTGGGGTAATGTTCCCCGAAGAAAACTTATTAGGTGTTGATTATGTCATTCAAGACTATGCTCACTTAATTCGCAATCAAAAGAAAGTCAAAGCGCTTGTGATTACACACGGCCATGAAGACCACATCGGTGGAATTCCTTTCTTACTCCAAAAAGTTAATGTTCCTCAAATCTATGCACCTCAATTTGCGAAAGCACAAATTGAGCGCAAGCTTGAAGAACGTAAAATAAGAACAAAACATAAGATTCAAGAAATTGATTCAAAATCTACCATTAAAACAAAACATTTTGTTATTGGATTCTTTAATGTCGTTCACTCAATCCCAGATGCTCTTGGTGTTCTTGTAAATACGCCAAATGGTCGTATTGTTTCAACTGGAGATTTCAAATTTGATTTAACACCGGTTGGAAATAATCCTGATTACCAAATCATGTCATATATGGGCGAGATTGGTGTGACCTTATTGATGAGTGACTCAACTAATGCGGAAGTTAGCGGATTTTCCATCAGTGAAAAAGAAGTTGGTCGCGAAATTAAACGCATTTTCAATAAAACGGAAGGACGCATCATTATCGCAACGTTTGCCTCAAATGTTTATCGCGTTCAACAAATTATTGAAGCAGCTATTGCGGATGGCCGCAAAATTGCAATCTTTGGTCGTTCCATGGATAACGTTGTAAATATTGCTCGTAAACTTGGACATATCGATGCTGCTGATAAACATTTCGTTAATGCGCATCAATTAAACAAATTACCTGCAGACCAAGCCTGTATTATTTGTACAGGAAGCCAAGGTGAACCACTCGCTGCTCTAAGCCGTATTGCGAATGGAACACACCGTCAAATCAGCATTATGCCTGGCGATACTGTTGTATTTTCTTCAAGCCCAATTCCTGGAAATGCTACCAGTGTTTCCCATGTTGTAAACCAATTGACACGTGCAGGGGCAAATGTTCTCACGAACTCACCTCTAAATTCAATTCATACAACAGGTCATGCTTCAAAAGAAGAACAAACACTGATGCTTCAATTAATCAAACCAAAATTCTTTATGCCAATGCACGGTGAATACAAGATGCTAAAAGCACACCGTCAAACAGCAATCGAAACGGGTGTTGATCCAGATAACATCTTTATTTGTTCAAATGGTGATGTCGTTGCCCTTCGTGACGGTGTTGCGTTTATGAGCGATACACGAATTCAAGCAGACGATATTTATGTTGATGGCAATGATTCCAGCGGTTTATCCACAGCTGTTCTTAAAGATCGTAAGATTTTATCCGACAGTGGTCTTGTTTCAGTCGTTGTTACCATCGATTCACGTCAAAATAAAATTTTATGTAAACCAACGATTGTGACACGTGGATTTGTATTTATTAAAGAAAATCAAACATTACTCAAAGAAGCTGAGCTTGTTGTCTATGAAGCGTTAAAAAAACGCATGACAAAAAAAGTTACCTTCGGGGAAATCAAAAACACAATCCGTGGTTCGCTTGAGCCATTCTTATACAAACATACACAACGTAACCCACTTGTTATTCCTGTAATCTTAAATCAAAAAACAGCAATGGCACCGGTTAAAGGTGAATCAAAAAAAGAAAACACGACTCAAGAAGCGAAACCTGTAAAAAAACAGAAAAAAAATAACAACAAACCCAATCACGAACCGAAACAACAAAAGGATGCTAAAAAACCAAAATCACCAAAATCACCAAAACCTCAACAACCGCGTAAAGCATGAGTAAAAAAAAGTTAGCGGTTTTACTGGGGTTAATCGCAATTACGTCATCTCTAATCTATTTAGAAATGACACATTTTGCACCCCAGCGTGTTAAGTTGCGTATTGAAATGGTGGAATCAACACGCATTCCTGCATCCTTTAACAATCTTTCGATTGGATTTTTATCCGATGTGTACAGTCATGATGATAATCTCGATAAGGCCTTAAAAGAACTTGATTCGTTTAAGCCAGATATGATTATTTTTGGTGGTAATCTATTTAAAGCAGCACCATCAGAAAAAGAACAAACTGAAATGATTGAAAAACTAAGTAAGTTGAATGCGAAACTTGGTAAGTATGCGGTATTGGGTGAAAATGATATCCGTAAAGCAAACGAAGTAACACAGGCTGTGTTAACGAAAAGTGGATTCAAACTTATTTCAAATACTAAAATTGATGTTCATAACTTTACTAATGAATCGATTCAACTCGTTGGAATCGATGCAAACAATGACATCAACAAAGAAACTGAGTTCCCTTACCCTTCAACATCCGAAGACATCTTCAACATTACCATTGCCAATAATCCGGATAATGTTAAAGAGTTTGATGATACTGAAGTCGATCTGATGCTCTCTGGAAAAACCATGGGTGGTTACATTCGTTTACCACTCATTGGATCGATTACCGAGTCCTCAGATTATATTAATAAACGTCAAACGGTTGATGAGACAACCCTCATCATCTCTTCAGGAATTGGTTTAAAAGAACCTGAAATGCGCCTTTTATCAAATCCTGATGTAATGATTGTTATTTTAAAAAGCCCAGAAGCATAGGGCTTTTTTTTGGAGGTATTATGAATCATAAAGAACAATCTCATAAATGGATGCAACAATTCCTCAACAATGACGCTGTTGTTGTTGATATGACCTGTGGTAATGGCTATGATACACAATTTCTTGCGTCACAAGCAGGTCATGTATATGCAATTGATATTCAAGAAGAAGCGATCGAAAGTGCAAAAAAACTGAATCAAGGATCCACGAATATAACCTATATTCATTCCGATCACAGTCGTGTCAATTTCAAAGAAAAAGCACCCTTTACAGGTGCTATCTACAATCTTGGATACTTGCCTCGAAGCGATAAGTCGATCATCACAACATCACATACGACGGTCGCTTCCCTCAAAATTATTATACCTTTGCTGACTGATTTTTTAGTTATCGCTTGTTATTTAAAACATGAAGGCGGTTATGAAGAGTATGTGGCTGTTCGTGATTATATCGTCTCAACCCACTTGCCTTATGAGACCTTAGAATATGAAACACCGCTTAGTCCCATTACATTTCTTGTTGATCTAAGAAATAACGCATCATAACCCGCTCTCGTGCATGAACCAGCTCATTAACCCCTTCTTGAGGCTGATTGAGTGTTTCAAGCCACATTTCAGGGAAACACCAAATAACATCGTCAAATAACTGTTCTTCAAGACGCGTTCGAGCTGAATGCGTCTTTTTTGTAATGTAACAGACAAAATAATTATGCACCGTTGTGCGATTTAATAAATTATAGACGTCCACAATACTTGCGAGATATGAAATTGAATCAACTTCATATCCCAGTTCCTCATGAATTTCGCGATGAACCGCTTGAACCATCGACTCACCAACTTCAATGCCACCACCGGGTGATTCGTAGTGATTTCGTTTACCAAATAAATCCTGGCCTTTAATCAAAATCATCGCACACTGTCCCAATTCATTCATGACAAAACAACGAACGGTATTACGAACATGACAGATATTAGCCTCTTTAAATTGATCATCCTCGAGATATTTAACGATCATTTGAAACCTCCTTGTAATAGAAAAAAAGACGCACGCTGCGCCTTTCAATGAAGTTGTTGAATCACACAAATATCTTGGGTGGGGGGGTAAAGAATATTTGGTGTTCAACCGGTCATCACTGACCATGTACAATAATACGCTCTTGGTCATTTATTGTCAAGGATATAACCAAAAATTAAATTTTTATTAAGATTTACTTTGATAACAAAGTAACAAGTATCGAGTAACGTATCGAAAAGAGGGTTTCCCCTCTCTTCAATTAATCATTATGACGTCGTTTTAATGCAATTCCCAACCCTAATAGAATAATGCCATTGTAAAGGTTAACATTTGAAACTCCTGTTTTAGGAAGTGTCGAAGTCGCGGTGACTTCATTATTTTCCAGTTTGGAAGTGCCATCTACGGAGTCCACTTGGTTTGTGTCTTGCTCCGGTTTCGCTTCTGGCTTTTCTTCTGGCTTTTCTTCTGGTTTTTCCTCTGGTTTTTCCTCTGGTTTTTCCTCTGGTTTTTCCTCTAGTTTTTCCTCTGGTTCTTGAGGTTCTACCACTACATCTTTCAGTTCAAGTGAATTCCTTGCATTTTCGAGATTTTCCACCGCCTGATTCAACTCTTCTGGTGAAACAGGTTTGGGTATTGCAATGCTTCTAAATTGACGCCCTTGAATTCGATTCAAGACTGCCTTTGCCTCTTGAAGTGCATTTTCAAATTTTGAGAAACTTGCTTCAGTATACTTTGATTCATCAAGATTGCGCGCCTCTTCGATTTGTTGTTCCAATCGCTGAATCAATGCTTCATCAAGCTTAATTGGTTTTAAGTTTAAGATTGCATCTTGAAGTTTATCCACAAGTGCATCAATCTCATCTTGGGGGAGATCATGGTTCCCACGCATTGCTTTCACAGTATCAATGGATTCATGTAGTGCTTTAAAGGATGACGCGTCATAACGGTTTGACTCAAGTTCATCAAGGACTTCCATGAGTTCATCAACGGCTTCCCAATCTTGAGGGTTATCAATTCGCTCAAGCAGTGACAAGGCGTGTTTTAAGTTTTCAGCTGCATCGTCAATATCTTGTTGCGTTGATAATTCTAATGCCGCAATCGTACGCGCGTGTTTATGTGCATCATGAAGACGAATGAGGCTGGATTCTGTATAGAGATTTAGATCAACTGCATCCGCTTCTTGAATCAATTCCTCGAGGTATTCTGTATTGCGGATACGTTTTAAGCCACCCATGGCCTCCTGTAGCGTTTGTACCAATGAATCTATCGCCTCTTGACTGTCTACATCATTTCGTGATGCTTTAACATGTTCCAGCACATCTTTAAGTGTTGCGATGCTCGCGTCTGTGTAAAGCTTGATATCAATGGATGCCGCTTCTTCAATGAGAGCATCAAGTGCTTTTGTGTCTAATTTTAACACGAGCTGTTCCAGTGCTTCATGGAGTCGTTCATGCATTGACTCATAGTCTTTTTCGGTTCCTTCATTACCTGAAACCAACGCTTTAGCTTCTTCGTAGACTGCATCAAGTTTAGCTAAAGAGTCTTCCGTATAGACACTTCGATTCATCGCTTCGATTTCATGCAGACGTTCTTGAAGTTTCACATACTCAATATTTTGAATTTTTTCGAGTTGTTTAATTGCATCAGTCAACGTGGTAACCATCATTTGATAATCGTTTTCTTGGCTACTTTCTTGATCAATCAGTGATTGTGCTTCATTGATCACGGCATCCACAAGCTGAAGGGATGCTTCAGTATAGATTTTACGATCAAGCGCTTGATATGCTTTGAGCTGTGTAACCAGTGCTTGATATGATTTCGATTGAACCAGTGTGATAAGGACTTCATCAAGAGCCACATCACCTTTCACATCAAAAGCATACTCACGGACATTATCCGGATATCCTTTCGGTAATGATTTGAGTGTCAGTGTGTATTGTCCCAGTAGCAATTCCGTTTGTAGATGATCTGCACCACTTATCCCCTCAAATACCGTTTCACCAACACTATTTTTAATCATAAACGGTACTGTCACAGCTTCCCCTACATCACTTGTAATGTGAATTGAGGTCAAGGCCTTGGTTTCAGTTGGAATTTCAAAGGCAATACTGTTTTTAAAACTTTCCTCTGAAAAATCGGGTTGAATGGTGTAATAAATTAAACCATCGTATTCCTTAAAATTAAATTCTTTAAGTGCAACCGTTCCTTTTTTCTCATTTCGAATAGATTGAACCGGTTTTGTATCCTCAAGTTTGCGGTAGAGATGAATCGTTGTTTTTTCAGGAACATGTTTAAATGTTAAGGATCCAATCCCATTTGATTGTGGTTTTGCTTCTACTTGACTAAGCAGTAGATTATTCGGTTTTGGGAAAGAATCTGTTTCAAACATCTGCCATTCATAAATTCGAACGGCTTGCCATGGCGATGATCCCGCTAAGTCGATTTTTAATTTCCATTCCTGAGCCGTAATCGGTTGATCCAACAAGACATCCGTCACCGCTTCACGATTGTTTCGTATTTCTTTTGCGAGGACCCAATTTCCCTGTTCATTTTTATAATGTAGCGAGAAGTTAATCGTATTCATGTCTTTCGCTTCACCGCCATACTCAGCATGTTCAACACGCCAACGTTTAATCGTGCGTGCAGCATCAAGTTTAATATCCATATAACCGCTGCTCTTAGGTGATGATGCCCATTTACTGTTTCCTTGTGCGGTTCCATCCAATGCTTTTGACGCTGGTTCCGCATCGTTTTGGTGACTGACACCAGTAACTTCCGCATTTAATGCTACATTGACCGGAACTTCCATCTCAACCACTTCACTTCGGTTTAAATCGACACCCCAATCAAAACGACCTACACTTGGTTCACCACGATACCCCTCTTTATTAACTGTTTTAATTTGAATGGTTGTATGATTGTCTTCAAATGCATTCGCATCACTTCGGGTGATCTTATCCGCATAGAAATGGTTATTTGTACTGGTTCCTAATAATACGGCTACACCGTCATTATTAACTTGATAGACTTCATAGTACTTGGCACCCTCTACCGTGTCCCATGTCGCTCTAAATTGGCCCATACGTGCATCCGAAAGTAATTGTTCTGTAACAACAATATTGGATGGACCTGCTAGAAGCGGTGCGGTGTTTGTATAGACCTGAATTTGACCGAGATTCACTTTAATCGGTCCCGTTTGATTAGCTCCAACGTTTAAACTTAATGCATACATAACAGAACCACTATAATCCGCTAAGTCAATCGTATGGCGTACCCATCCGTTTTCATCGGATGCAAGCGTAAAATGTGTTGCATTATGGTCTTTATAGTTTTCATCAAAAGATACCCCTAATTTTAATGATGTATTCGGAGTTGTTTTGGTAACGATATCAATTTTTGTCGTATCGGTTACATTTAATTTGGTACTATATAACATCACTTCATTGGCGTCCCCTGCTTTAAAATCACCTTCTATTTTTAAAGAATTGCCGCCATTATACGCATCATCAAAATCGTAAGCAATGGCGGCACGTGGCGCACCTTCTTTGAGATCTTTAACCCAGAATCGCCATGTTGGCATAATATCTTGAATTGCGCGATTATGCCATGCGCCTTCACGGGCTAAAACACCATCTGCAAACCATTTACGTCCGTGACCGGAATTAAAACTTGTTTGGAATTCAGTTCCGGTAATTACAGATTTATCCACTACATAACGTGACATCCCCTTCCAATTTTGGGAATCATCCGCTAAAGTTGGATCGCCTTGTGGACCTGTATATAAGATGTTTTCTTGGTTATGGAAATCTTCAGGATCTTTCGCAAGCCCCATGGTTGAGTTGGATGCATACAATGCAATGGATGATAAAATACGTTTATCCGTACCAATTAAAGTCCGTGCATCAATATTTGTTTTATGTGAACGTTGTTGGATTTCAAAACCGGTATAGGCCGCAAAAGGATCACGACCGATTGATTTTAAGTAGTCTGAAGTTCCTTGCACACGACCTTGCCAGTTATAGTTAATAAAGAATTCATCAACACCAAAGTCATTATCGTGATCAACCGGTTTCATCCATAAATCATTATATTGATTGATGGCATTTTGATGACTCACGTTCCCATTATTTGCCATAGCATCATACCACGAGATATTTATTGGGTAACCCATATCTCTTGATTTTTGACGCATATAACGCAACATTGCATTCAATTGATTTGCTACACGCTGGTTGGAACCATACGTCTCTTGGTTAAAGAAATAGCCATCAAAGCCAAAATATTGAGCAATCTCAATCATCTTATCAGCTGCTGGAAATGAACCGTCAGGATTTTGTTGGACCATGGCTTCAAGTTCTTTTAGGGAGTCGGGTTGACCACTTCCCCAAGGAAATCCTAACGTAGCATAAACCGGTACCCCATTTTTATGCGCCGCATCAACGATATCTGGTGAAGGCAACGCAAAAATTCCTTCATCCGTACCCGCCCAGTATATAAGGGAATCAATGTACTGCCAGTTATCAAATGCGTAAATATTAAAATCACTACCGCCCGTTGATGGTGAGCTGTCATGATTTGCATTAATGATTGCCGCATTCGTGATCTTTGCATCGGGATGCGCAAGATCATTAATTTGATGCCCTTTAAAACGATTGGTATTTAACGGTATGGTTGATCGATTTAATGCAGCATCAGGATCTGTTTCTGGACTCCATTTCATCAATGTTTCAAGTCGAAATGCAGGTGATAACGGTTGAAGCGATAGACCCTGGTGATATGCTTCATTCACCTCATCCGTTCCATCCCCCGTTACAAGTGCGTGAGATGGCATTACAAAAAAAGGTAATAGTAACGAAAAACTGGTGACAACCACAAGTGTTGTCTTGAGATAAGACTTAAATCTAGAATTTCTTTTCATAAATATCCCCTTTCAAGTGTGCATACGTTTCCGGAAAACGCTTACACTACTATGGTATTTTGAATCGAAGTTCTGAACAAGTCACAAATCATATGTTTTTGGGTATAAAAAAAAGACCTTAGGGTCTTTTAGTTTTTGGTTGATTGACGTGGTGTGTAAAGATAACTGAGTTCGATCTCTTTATCTTCAACCTCATCTTCATTGAGCATCTTGGTAAGAACACGCATTGCTACGGCACCAAGATCATACGATGGAATTGCGAAACTTGATAAACGAGGACGCACCATTGAGTTGTATTTCGTATCAATTAAGCATACAATTTCTAAATCTTCAGGAATATTCATATTACGCTCATGCGCTGCATTCATTGCGGAGATCGCTTGAGAATCACGGTTTGCAATTAAGAAATTGTAATCCATGGATTCAATATGGTCTAAGAAATAGTCATAGGAACGTCGATATTCTACAGGAATTTCAATATATCCGTCATCATCGATGCCTAATTCTTTATATGCACGTTGTACCCCAGAAACCATTTGGTTTGTAGTAAAATCATTTTTACGGTCTTGAATTACCGCAACACGATTTTTAGGATCCATTTGCATCTTTTGCATTGTCAGTTCATAAACTGCCTTTTCAATATCAACATAAACAGATGAAATTTGTTTATCAGACATTTTATTTCCAATAATTACGATTGGGAATTGATATTTATTCAATTCAGCCAATTCATTTTCCATAAGTTTATCATTATAGATAATTACACCATCCACACGAGATTTAATGATATCATCAATAACATCTTTAATATCCACAATACCTTCGGTCATTGTGTGAAGCATAATATTATATTTATAAATTTTTGCGACATCAATCAAACCATTGATGATTTGACCGGTATAGCCAAAACTTGCTTCAGGTACGAGTAACGCAATCGTCGTAGTTTTTTGTAAAGCAAGGCCTTGGGCAATAGCATTTGGTTTGTATCCTAATTTATCAATTGCAGTTTCTACTTTAACACGTGTCTCTTCACGAACAATTTCGAGACCATTGATTACACGTGATACAGTAGCGAGTGATACCCCTGCTTCTTTCGCTACATCATAAATCGTTACACGTTTCATACTTCTTCATCCTCTTTTACTTCATCTAATTTTTTATCGAGTTCACGAACTTGTTTTTCTGCCGCTTCCACAATATTTGAAGATTCAATCATGGATTCAGCATCTTTAGATACTTGATCCAGTTCTTCTTCTAACGTATCCAGGAAACTAAATGCGTCTTCTTCAAATTCTTGAGCTTTTGTTTCAACGGTTTCTTCAACAAAATCAGCAACTTTTTCTGCACCATCTTGAACTTTAACTTTAACGGTTTCAGCGCCTGCATGAACTTCTTTTGAGACTTTTTCAGCCTTAGCCTTTAATTCTTGTTCAGATACCCAATCCGTAACGTTTTTTGTGGTATCTTTGACAATTTGAGCGCCAGCATCAACAGCCTCTTTTGTTTTTTCTTTTACAATATCAGTGCTTTTAACAACACTTGGATGTTTTGAAAGATCATCCAATCCTTTTTGCATTTTCTTTAAACCCGATAGTGCCCCTACTTTTAAGCGGTCAAACGTTTCAGATTCTTCAACTTTTTGAAATGTAGTCTTTGCGGATTCAAAAATACCCGACGCAAGATTACCAAGATCATCAAAGAATTCATTGCGTTCTGGAGCTGCACGAAGCACTTCTAATGCGGAATCCACAATATCTTTATTCTTAACAAGTAAATGTTCTGCGCGTTCTTGAATAAGTTGACTATCCTTAAAGCTTGCAATAATTTCCAATGAACGGACATTCATATCATTAATGGTATTTAATGTTTTATCTCTAAACGTTAAAAGACGTTCTTGACCATTTTTAGCGGCAATAATTTCATTACTTTCACTATAAAAGTTATAAACAACATCATCAATTTGATAAACAAGTTCATTTAAAATTTCATCATATTTACTCATAAATTCCAAAATCCTCCTCTTTTTCATCTCCAGCTTTTTGAACATCCGAATTCTCTGGGTTTCGGCCATTTCGACGTTTATCGAAGAAATCTTTTGTCCAATTTACAATGGTATCCGAATGCTTGGCCCCATAACTTGCGACCGAGCTGACAGCACTAACGGCTGATTGATTGACTAAATCCACTGTATTTGTGACATTATTTAATGTATTTAAAGGTGCTTGAAGTTGATCCACTGAACTTTGTGTCGAGTCAATAACACCGTTTACACGGTCAATTGTTTTCGGCAAATCCCTCACAACAACATAAACACGATACAAAATCATTGCCAATATAATTAAACAAACTACACCCACAATTGGTGCAATTAAGATTGATACTTCACGTAAATTCTGAATTAATGCATCCATTCTATCACCTCTCTAATGTCATTATAACTGTATATGAAAAAGTTTTCAATCGTTGAAACGTATTTTCAATGCATCTTTTAAATCATAAATATCTTTGGAACTCATAAACACATAAACTGCTGGTCCAAAGGATTCAAGCAGGTCCAAATCTTGATCATTTAAATCAACAACATGACTGCCTTCTATGCGATCTTGAAGGTATGTAATATCAATATCAATTCCTTCTTCCGCATCATCGATACTTGTGAATGGACATAAACACACCTCATCCGCAAGGCTTAGCGCTTCCGCAAACTCATCTGCGAAATAATACACACGTCCTACACGATGTGGTTTAAAAATACCAACAATTTTACGATCCGGATAACGTGTTCGTGCTGCTTCAAGTGTTACACGAACTTCAGTTGGGTGATGCGCATAGTCGTCAATATAGACATTCTCTTTACCCGTTTCGATGACAAATCGGCGTTTCGCACCGGTAAAGGTTTGAAGACCTGCTTCAATATCGCTGGGTTCAATGCCTTCATAAAGCCCCACTGCAATCACTGCAAGTGCATCCAAAATCATATGATCGCCTACAATTGGAAGGGTAAATCGGTGAACATGCTTACCATCCACCTCAACATTAAAAATGCTGTGAGTGGTTGTTTTCTCAAGTTCGGTTGCACGAATTTTATTGCCTTCACCAAAACCATAAGACCACGTTTCCACATCGAATGTTAGGTCTTGGTAATGTGGATCATCACCCCAGACAATGATTAACGATTCCACATTCTGAGCAAACTCCTTAAACGCTGATAAATAATCATCAACCGATTTAAAATAGTCCACATGATCAATCTCGAAATTTGTCATAATCGCAATCTTAGGTTTATAGGCTAAGAAATGACGACGAAACTCACATGCTTCTACCGCAAAGTATTCATCATCACGCTGCAAATCTCCGCGTCCATCACCGATAAGATATCCAGTTTCTTTGGAATAACTCAACATATCACGTAAAAGTGTCGTTGTCGTTGTTTTACCATGGGATCCACTTACCGCAATGGTACGATAAGAATCCATAATCTTACCCAGATATTCATGATAACGATACGTCTCCACAGTTGGATTGGCTTTCGCAGCTTGAACCTCTTCATGATCATCTAAAAAGGCATTACCAATAATAACGACTGTATTATCTTTAATATTGTCTTTACTGAATGGAACGATTGGGATGTTTAACGCTCTGAGTGCATCCTCTGTAAAGAAATGACGATCAATATCAGACCCCATCACTTCATATCCCATTTTGTAACAGATACGTGCTAATGCTGCCATACCTGTCCCTTTAATACCAATAAAATAAATTGGTTTATTCTTCATGCTCATCAATTCCTTCTAAATAATCATACAGAGAAACTTGAACGGTTTCTCCTTTTCCTTCATTTGAAATAATATCATCAACACGTAAATCCATAAGGGATTCATCAATTTTACGTGTTTCTGCTTTTGACTCTTCTTGAACTTTTCCATACATTGGACTAATAACTTCCGCAACAGGCACATGCTTTGATGGATACTTCTTTTTGGGAATATCCAATGGCTCTGAAGGTTGTGAAGGGCCTCCGTACATAGGACTGATAATATCTTTTCGTTGGTATTCAAATTTTTTGACTTCCAATTCGGATGTGCGTGCTGCTTTAGCGCGCTCCATCTTACGTTTTGCAAGGTCATCATCAGCCGTAATCATGCGTGATTTACGGTTTAACTCACTGGTTGTATTCGCTACCTCGTCAGGAGTCATATCAGTAATAGGCTTTTCACGTATAACAGTTTCTGTTATATCAACATGTTCTGTTACGATTTTGGGCTTTTCTACAATTTTCTTTTCTTTGGGAAGAATTGGTTTCAACTCAGGAATTTCCACTTCACCAACATGATCAGAAATTTCTTCTTCAATAACAATTTCTTCTTCTTTAAATAAAACTGATGCTAAACGACGAAACATGATATTACCTCTACCTTTCTATCCTACTCCGTTTTTGGAGCTGTCTTATCAATTATATCCGAGATTGCTCCAGATTCTGGTATCGCATGCTCAAAGAATTCTTCATATCGCTCATGATATGTAATAATATCTTTCTTTGAGAAATCTTGGACTACTAAATCTTCATTTACGGTAATGCTTCGCATTGTCGTAAACATTGATTGCACAATCATATCCATATTGGCATCATTCACAATTGCCATCATATCAACTTGACCATTCTCTAAGACTACAGCTTTGTTTTTTTCGAGATCAACGATGCTAAAGATAAAATGTTGTTCCTTATCTGAACCGTCTACATAAGTCCCCGTTGTCCGGTAGGACACCGCTTCTTCTTTGATTAAGGAGGAAAATTGAATTTTAGAATCTTCTTTTTGATCGCCTTTTTCTTTTCCCTCAGTATTTTCTGAAATTTCGGTATATCGTTTCGCTACAATATTCGCAACATCCAAATCAAGCATGATGGGTTTACGATCAATTTCATAAAGCGTTGAAATCTGTGTTGATTGTTTAATCCCCACATCAGGCAATAAATAATAACGATAGTATTTTTTATTATGATTTGTCGCCTCAGGCATTGGTCGACTTAATGCACTCTTAACAAGGTCATCATAATTTACCGCTGCTGGTGTACAACCACTTACAAGAAGTAACAGTACCAATGCAGTCATTAACTTACGCAATGACATCACCCCATGTCTTCTTATCAATAAAGTGTAATAACGCTTCACGTGCCGCTAAATAATCATCCGTATCCAAAATTGAACTGGATGTATGAATATTACGTGCACATAAGCAACATGTTAACGTTTTAACCCCTGAATTTGATTTGTGTACAGCCCCTGCATCCGTCCCACCTGGTGAAAAGTAATATTGGTGCTTAATATCATGTTCTTTACAAATATCCACAAATTTATAGATCAAATCTTTTGTCGCAATCATATTACCATCCATTACACGAACCAAGACACCACCACCCAGTTTCCCGATAGCTTTTGAATCTAAAGCATCATTTGCAGGCGAGCAATCAAGAATAATGGCAAGGTCGGGTTTCACAAGGTTTGCGACCGTCTGTGCACCACGCAACCCAACTTCTTCTTGAACACTACATCCAACATAGAGGTCATAATCCAATTCTTGGTCTTTTAATGCTTCAAGTAAATCCAAGCCCATTACACATCCATAACGATTATCAAATGCCTTGGACAAAAGACGTTTCCCTTTGTTTAATACATTGAATTCACCATCAACCACAACCATATCACCAACTTGAATACCCATCGCATGTATTTCTTCAGGTGTTGTAGCCCCAACATCCACAGTCATTTGAGGAATTTGAATTGGTTTTAAACGATCCTCAGCTGAAAGCATATGAGGCGGTGTAGCACCAATCGCACCATTAT
Organism: Erysipelothrix sp. strain 2 (EsS2-7-Brazil); assembly: GCF_016617655.1. NCBI lineage: Bacteria > Bacillati > Bacillota > Erysipelotrichia > Erysipelotrichales > Erysipelotrichaceae > Erysipelothrix > Erysipelothrix sp. strain 2 (EsS2-7-Brazil). The sequence goes on along the minus strand of NZ_SCFT01000006.1, from coordinate 70,567 downwards.
AAACCTCACCATGACGTGTTGTCACGCGTACACGATGACCTAAAAGCACTTGACTAAACCAACCGCCAACAGGATGAATCTTTAATACACCGGTCTCAGTAACTTCTCGAACTAAAAATCCAACCTCATCCATATGACCTAAAACCAAGACTTTGGGTGCATTTTTTTTCTTACTTCGACGTACCGCAAGAATACTTCCTAAGTTGTCACGGAGAATTTCATCCGTATAGTTTGAATATTCGTTAAATAAATATTGAGCTACTTGATGTTCATGACCACTCACTCCATCAAGTTGTGTTAAGGTCTCAAACCAATTTAATTGTTTTTCATTCAACATTATTTTTTCCTCCAAATCGCTCTAAAAATCGGTTGTCCCATTTCGTGGAACTTACGTTCATATTCAGTAAATGGATCTTCATGTTCATGACTTCTAAAATCAACATCCACCTCCACAAGTTCAAACTTATGTTGGCCAACACTCACAAGTGAATAGTTAAAAAGACCCACATTGTCTGTTTTCATCCAAATCTCGCCGTTTTCCGATAAGACTGAATAATATTCATCCAATTTATCCTTATACGTCAAACGACGTTTTGTATGACGCTTCTTCGGCCATGGATCACTAAAGTTTAAATGAACCACATCCACTTCACCGGGCGCAAACATATCATTCAGATTCTCGGCGTCACCATAAATAAACTTCTTATGATCTCCAGGATTGTTTTCTAATTTTTTCAATGCAATCGAAGAAGCCGTAAAATCACGCTCCATCGCAACAATACCACGATCTGGATAAAGGGCCGATAACTGATGCCAGTAATCGCCTTTCCCCGAACCAATCTCTAAATGAAGCAATTCACTACCGAGTGCTTCCTTCCAATTTCCTTTAATTGTTTCAAATTCTGTTACTGTGTAGTCTGCAAAAGTTTCAAAGACTTCTGAGCTCCACTCTTTTTTACGTAATCTCATGCAATCATCCTCATTTTAATATGTACATTGTACCATGCTTCAAGACTTCTTACCTCGTTTTTTACATTATTTTCATGAATATGTGATAAAATACAAATATGAAAAAGAAACTCACTGCAACGGGGATTATAGTTGAGTATAATCCCTTACATAATGGTCATGTTTACCATATTAAAAAGACACGCGAAATCACGAATAGTGATGTTTTAATTGCGGTTATGTCTCCCAATTTTGTGCAACGTGGTGAACCAGCATATTTGGATAAGTGGGTTCGTACCGAAGCCGCACTGGATGCAGGCGTTGATCTCGTTTTAGAGTTACCCACACTTTATACACTTCAAAGTGCTGATGTTTTTGCGTCAAAAGCGGTTGAAATCTTAAATCATGTACAAATTCAATCACTCGTATTCGGTTCAGAAACAAATATTTTACCAGCAGAACCACAGTTTGATAAACGTTTGCTTGAACAAGGTCACTCCTTTGCACATGCCGCAAACACATCAAACCACCAAGCCAATGATATTTTAGGGGTTTACTATGTACAAGCATGTCAAAAGTATGGCATTACACCCCTTACCATTCAGCGTACCAACACCTACCATGATCTTTCAATCACCGCTAATATCGCAAGTGCCTCAGCAATCCGAAAGGCCCATCACGAAGGCACATCGGTAAGCCATACAACACCCTTAAATCTTAATGCCTTAACCACCTATCGACTCGAAGAATATGAACCATACATACGTTATTTGCTTTCGGTACAATCATCAGAGACACTCAGTCAAAATTCACTCGTATCGGAAGGCATTCAAAATCTATTTATCAAACATCGACACTTACCCCTATCCGATTTAATTGATACATGCACCTCAAAACGTTATACACGATCACGGATCCAACGAACCTTGATGAATATCCTTTTAAATTATTCCAAGGATCTTGAACGTCCCTTAAAACAAGTGCGGGTCTTAGGGATGAATTCACGTGGTAAAGCTTACTTACGTCAATTATCCGATGAAGAGATTCCCTACACAACCCAGTTTAAACATTATCAGTTCAAAGATCTTGAACTGCGTGCCACCGAAGTCTACACCTTACCCAAAGATATAGCGACACAAAAAAGACTTCTTAAACAAGAAGTCTCCGAAATAATTATTAAAACTTAAGGGGTTTAATGACTTCCCATGGGAACCCATCGCGACCAAAATGACCGAAATTAGCGGTATTACGATAGATTGGACGTAATAAATCAAGTTCCGAAATAATATTGCCGACTTTAAAATCAAAGTTGGCTTTTATTATGTCCAAAATCTCTGATTCAGGACGTTTATGCGTTCCAAATGTATCAATATGAATCGATAAAGGATCAGATAAACCAATGGCATAACTTAATTGCAATTCAATTTTATCACAAAGCCCTGCCGCAACCACACTCTTAGCGACATAACGTGAGAAGTAAGCGGCTGAGCGATCCACTTTGGATGGATCTTTTGAACTAAAGCAGCCACCACCGATACGACCAAACCCACCATAGCTATCCACGACAATCTTACGACCTGTTGTACCACTATCACTAAAAGGACCCGCAATACTAAATTCACCACTTGGATTCACAATAAAACGTGTTTCTTCAGTAATCCATTTTGAATCAATAACAGGTTTGATTACAGACTCCATAATGGTGTTCTCGATGGTTTCGTGATCAATGCCTGCACGATGAGATGCACTCACTAAAACAGTATGCACAAACTTCGGTTCATTCCCTTCATATGCCACTGTAACTTGTGTTTTTCCATCCGGATAAAGCCAATCAATTTCTGATTTCGCATCACTTAAACGTTTTGATAAAGCATGTGCCAAATGAATCGGAAGGGGCATATAGTTTTCGGTTTCATTACATGCAAATCCAAACATAATTCCTTGGTCTCCGGCTCCCACATTTTCTTGGGAAACAACCGCGTTATTAATTTGAGATGACTGTTTATTAACCTTTACCATGACTTCATAATCTTCAGGATAACCAATATCTGCAATGACATCTTTCGCAACCTGTGCATAATCAATCACTGCTTTTGTATTCGCCTCCCCATAAATTAAAACAAAATTATCTTTAATGGTCGCTTCTACTGCCATTTTAGAATTGGAATCTTGTTTTAATGCTTGATCTAAAATTGCATCGGCAATTTGATCACACATCTTGTCCGGATGACCATCCGTAACACTCTCTGATGTAAAATATACTAAATTCATACTAGCCTCTTTTCTAACGACATAAAAAAAAGTCCTAGCAACAACACTAAGGCTCAGAAATACATCTATAGCTTCTTATCGTTGTTAGCTGTACCACCTTGCACTAGCAGGTTGGTATGAGGTTAATGAGCTAACTCTCTACCTCAACTCTTGATAATCGTGCCTATATCTTAAACTAATTGATCCCAAAATGCAATGAAAATCATGCAATTTATCGGTACTTATGCAAGACCCATCAACAAATATAAAAAGGAATAAGCATAAATGCCTATTCCAGAGGTTTCTGACGATAATTTCCTTCAATACGTTCTACAGATGAAATCTCAATAAACGCCTTTGGATCTGTATGCGTAATCGCATCAATGATGCATGCAAGTTCAAACTGATTCACAACAATATAAAGAACTGCTTTGTATTTTTGTTTAAACATCCCAATACCATCAATTTTGGTAATCCCATGACGTGTAACAGCCATTACCGCCTCCGATACTTCCGTAGGGATATCGGTAATAATGTGTAAACTCGACAACTTATAGCGATCATGATAATGATCAATAACCTGTGTCGATACAAATTGATAAATAATTGAATACAACGCAAGCATCCAACCATAAACAAAGCCTGAATAAATCAGTAACGTAATATTGAAATACATAATCTTATCCCACATTGGCTTATTTTTAACCATGGAATAATAGATTGCGACAAAATCCGTACCCCCTGCAGAACCACCTACTTTTAAGGCAAATGACGATCCAACCCCATTCATGACCCCTCCAAAAATTGCCAGGAGGATCAATTGATCGTTCGGATCGACATTAGGCAAAACGGAAACTGTAGGTAATAATTCAACAAATAACGACACTAATCCTACGTGTAAAAAAGATAATGCAAGGAAACGACGACCGAGTTTTTTCCATACAAACATCAACACAATAGCATTAATGAGGAAGAACATAATTCCATAAGACAATTCTATTCCAAATAATCGACTGCTCTCTTTCAGTAATAAGATTGTTAATCCACCAGCTCCAGCGGGAATTAAATTCCCGGGACGAACAAAGGTCTTAATTGCCAGCGCTGAAAACAACGCACCAACAACAATTCCAACGATATGTTTGGGTTTAATTAACCTTAAATTTTCCATATTTATCATAACTGTACTTTGAGTACATCCCTTCTTAACTCTAAATTGATAATACCACATTTTTATAAAAACCCAATCAATCAATCCCTATTTTTGAAAATCCATGATAAAAACTATGTGAATACACGCACAATCGCAAGCAGATATAAAAAAAGAGGTTGTCGTCTAATCACAACAACATCCTTCACATCCTTCATCTTCATCTTCTTCAAATTCCAAATCATCACGCGCTATTGCTACACAATCAATCGAAATCTTGGCATTTTTAGGCAAACGTGAGACTTCAACACAGCTTCGCGCTGGATAAGGATATGAAAAGTAAATTGCATACATTTGGTTCATCTTATCAAAATCTTCAAAATCGGTAAGATAAACGGTCGTTTTCACGACATCACTTAAACTTAAACCGCTGGCTTCCAAAATATGTTCCATGTTTTCAATTGTTTGAATTGTTTGTTTCACAATATCTTCCGCAACAACATTCGCTTCCGCATCAATGGGTAACTGACCTGAAACATAAAGCGTCTGATCAATCAGTAATCCCATTGAATACGGACCTACAGATTTCGGACCGGATTCGGGACGGATTTGTTTTCGAACCATGATGTATGCCTCCTACAATAAATCGCGATAGTACTCGTCGATTTCTTCATCTTTCTTAAAGCGTTTATTTAATTTGAAGTAACCCACAATCGCACCAACGACGATAATTAGAAGGCTTCCTAAACTCAAAAACCCATTTAAATCTTCAATCATCTTTGTCACCTCATTTCTTATATTATAGTTTAATGGTTTTTTGAATTCAACGAATCCGCACCATGCATGTTTTGTTCTTTATTCATTAAAATCTTTTAAAAAGTCTTTTCCTTTTAATACCTCATGCGTCGCTAATTCTGGGTATCCGACTTGACGTAATACCTCAAATACACAAATCGCTACTGTATTTGAAAGATTCATACTGCGCGCATTGGGAGCCATGGGAATTCGAAAACAATGGTCATAGTTTTCTTTTAGAATTGATTTAGGAATCCCCGTACTCTCCTTTCCAAAAACAAGATAAATATCTGTTTCTTCAAGAGCCGCATAGTCAAAGTCGCTGTGAGTATATTCGCCATAACGAGTAAGATAAAACACGGGACCGTTCACTGTCTCTAAAAAACTTTCCCAATCCATATGACGTGTTAAGACTAAGTCATCCGAGTAATCCATTACACTTCGTTTAACGCGTTTCTCATCTAAGATAAACCCGAGTGGTTCAATTAGATGAAGTGCAGCACCGCTTGCTACACATGTTCTCATAATATTACCGGTGTTCTGAGGAATCTCCGGTTCGTAAAGCACGACGTGAATCATATTTAACCTTCCAATCTAAGCCAAAATAGGCACCGCCCATAAGGGCAAACAGCGCTGCTGTGGCAGCAAGAATCTGATAAACAAGCCCCATAAAAAAAGGTTCGGGAACCAAAAGTATTAATCGGTCCACTCGAGGATTTAAAAGCCATAAATCATTACTAAAGACAATATTGTGGAAAGTAAGCCAGAACGTATCAAAATCCAAAATCGCAATCATTCCTATCGTTCCCAAAATCATCAATAAAATCATTAATGATGAGCCGAGGACATCACGATTAAGAACGAGATCAAGATAATCACCTGAACCCAAACTTACCACTATCATCATTGCCACAAAAATCATCCCTAAATTACGAAACAACATCGCTTTTTGATATAAAACCTTTACATCTTTCATATGCTCTTGTTCACGTTCATTAAACATAGGAACCGTTTCTCCGTTAATGACAACCGTCTGGGACAAGCTCGGTTCGCGATCTTTTAGATAATTTAACAGTTGCACCGTAACATCTTCCAATTCAGTTTCAGTAATTCCAATTTTTTGTGCTGTTTGATCACGTTTATAAAATGTTTCATACATCCTTCTGTTAAAAGACAACAAATCAATTGCTGTAATCATCATACAAATAACAAAAATCATCACAGCGAATCCGTAACATTTTCGCTTCATGATTACCCCCTTAAATAATTCAAGAGTAATTGAACTGCACGACCACGATGCGATATGTTGTTCTTATCAGCGCGTGACATTGTACCAAACGATTGATCTGAGCCTTCCGGATAGAAAATCGGATCATAACCAAATCCTGTACCATCATTTTGAATCGCACCGATGACCCCCTCAACAACACCTTCAAAAATCTCATCACATTCAGGGCCATACAAGGATATCGCACAATGAAAATGAGCACTGCGATTTTCTACACCTTCAAGACGTTTTAGTATTTCATTATTTTTTAATTCATAAGATGTATCCTCACCCATAAAACGTGCTGATTTCACACCAAGAATATCAGGCAGCGCATCAATCACTAAGCCTGAATCATCTGAAATTACTGTTAGGCCCGTTTGTTCAGATAAATATTTTGATTTAAGACGGGCATTGCCTCGAAATGTTTCCTGATTTTCAATTACAGCATCCATTGAAATGCCATAATCCTTTGCACTAAGTACAGAATAGCCTAAAGGTTCTAAAAGTTCGCGAAACTCTCGAATCTTTCCTTCATTATGGCTTGCAATTAATAGTTCCATAGAATACCTCCAAGTCTTATGAAATTATAACACTTATGCTATAATTACACTATGAAAATTCAAAAAACCATTGTACAGATTTTAAATGAAGCACCCCTTCAGATAGAACACATCGAGACTGGGCTTACGAATGATAACTACCACGTAAAAACCAAACACTATGATGTGGTTTTAAGAATGCCAAAACCTGAAAACCAAGGCTTGTTTGACTATCACCATGAAGCGTCTGTTCTTAATCTTTTAAAAACGACTGAACTGGAACCGCATTTGTGGTATTTCGATCCCAAAACAGGAATTAAATGTGCCGATTATGTTCATGGCGCACAAACTTTCTCGATTGAATATCTTGAACGTGCCGCAAAGCTTATGGCTTCACTCCATAAACGTCATCTTAAGTCTGCAAAAATCTTCAGTATCAAAGCGCATTTTGAATTATATTGTAGCCGTATTCAAAATCCCTATTATCATCTAGATTTTGTTGAGAATCTAATGAATCAAGCAGACCACTATACTCATGATGATCCGATTTTATGTCACAATGATCTCGTTCCTGGTAATTTTTTATTTACAGATACGCACGATTATCTTATTGATTATGAGTATGCTATGGATAACGATCCCTGTTCAGATGTGATGTCCTTTATCACAGAAAATGACATTATCGATCACGAGACCCGAAATCGCTTTTATATAGCCTACTTTGGTTCTTTACCCGATGCAGCACTACAACATAAGCTTGATGTCTTTGAAGTCGCTCATAACGCGTTATGGTGCGCTTGGGGGCAAATGATGTTTGAGTCTCATCAGCAACCCATCTATCAAGAAATTGCTGATTTAAAGTATCAGCGGCTCTGTGAAGCATATCAAAAAACAGCACACGCCAACGTTTAAAAGGTGTGTGTTGTTTTTATTGATAATAAAAAAGATCCCGAAGGATCTAATTAATTTCATATAACTCTTTAAAGAATTCATTAATTTCCGCAATGGAATCGATGAGTTCTTCTTTATCTTGTAGATGAAGTAGCAGTCGGTCAGACATCGCTTCATGAAATTGATTATGAATTTCCATAACCGCTTCACCTTTATCCGTCAAACGGAGTCGATAAACACGTCGGTCGTTCTCATCTTGTTCACGAAGAACATAGCCTTTCTGACTTAATCGATTGATTGTTGTTGTTAAAGTGCCCTGTGTTATTCGAAGCGCCTCCGCAACATCCCGCATCATTTTCGATTTGCTTTTTTGAATGCTTTCAAGTGCATGAATTTCCGTCATAGATAATCGAACACCATGAACACGATGATATCGTTCTTCTAATATTAAAATTTGATTAAAAATATCCACCAATAATTCATTAATTACTTTACCAGCATCATCTCTCATGATTTATTATTTTTCTAAAGCTTTTTGAGCTTTTCCTACTAAAGTTGTAAATCCTTTAGGATCATGGATAGCAATTTCTGATAACATTTTACGGTTAATTTCAATGTTTGCTAAACGTAGACCATGCATTAATTGGCTGTAGCTCATGTCATTGAGACGAGCAGCAGCATTAATACGTGTGATCCAAAGTTTACGCATTTCGCGTTTTAATTGTTTACGGTCACGGTAAGCATAACGTTGTGAACGCATAACTTGTTCATTAGCTGTACGGTAAAGTACATGTTTTGAACCATAGTAACCTTTCGCTAATTTTAATGTTCTTTTACGGCGTGCACGTGACGCTACTGAATTTGTTGATCTTGGCATACTAATTCATCCTTCCTTAATCTTGTAACAAATGCTTGATGCGTTTGTAATCGCTCTTAGAAACTAATGTAGCTTTACGTAGTTGGCGATTTTGTTTGTTTGTCTTATGTCTAGCAAAGTGAGAAACATAAGCTTGTTGTCTTTTTAATTGTCCTGTTCCTGTACGTTTAACACGTTTTGCTAAAGTACGTTTTGTTTTCATTTTAGGCATAACTGGCCCTCCTCTTATAAACTATTTCTTTTTATTTGGAGATATTACTACAGACATTGTATTTCCTTCGAGTTTCGGACGTTTTTCAACGGATCCTAAATCTGAACATTCCTCGATGAAACTATCCATTGTCTTTCGTCCAACCTCTAAACGAGTGATAAGACGTCCTCTAAATCTCATGTCAACTTTAACTTTGATTCCTTCTTCTAACCATTTACGAGCATGACGTAACTTTGTATCAAAGTCATGTTGATCAATAACTGGTGATAAGCGAAGTGGTTTAACCTGCGTAACATGTTGATGTTTTTTCGCTTCTTTCGCTTTCTTTTGTAATTCAAAACGATAGCGACCGTAATCCACGATTTTACATACTGGTGGGTTTCCATTAGGCGCAACACAAAGCAAATCAAGATTGTGCTCATAAGCTTTCTCTAACGCTTCGCGACGCATAAGGATACCAAGTTGTTCACCTTGAGGCCCAATAACAAGAACTTCTTTAAAACGAATTGCTTCGTTCACTAAATCCTCGGGTCCTTTTGGCTTTTCATTTCCATATCTTCTACTAATAAAATTCACCTCCTTGTGGTGTAAACAATAAAAAATGTGTCTCATTATAGGAAACACACTCAAAGGTATAAATTAATAGTGACCTAAGCTTATTACCTATGAATGAATCATCAGGTGAGAAGTGTGCTTCTACTTTCTTATTGCTTGGTAAGTATATCACGGTCATATCAACATGTCAATGAAATACTCAATAACAGCTCCGGAAACAAAGTCCACAAAGCGTGAATTATTAGCCAACATATTATACATTTATTTTACGATTCTGCCTATACTTATTTTAAATATAATTTTTGAAAAGCCGACAACGAAGAAACGCACCCAGTGGGTGCGTTTCGTTTATTCAGAATCTTTCTTTTTATGAACAATCTCTAAGTGTAGCTCTTCAAGTTGTTTATCAACGGCAGGGGATGGCGCATTGGTTAATGGACAACGTGCTGATGCATTTTTAGGGAACGCAATAACATCACGAATTGTATCCGAATGTGTTAACGCCATCGCAAAGCGATCCAATCCAAACGCAATACCACCATGTGGTGGTGTACCGTATTTAAAGGCATCTACAAAGAAACCAAAACGTTTTTGAATTTGTTCTGGCGTAAAGCCAATAATTTCAAACATTTGTTCTTGTAATTCTTGACGGTAGATTCGCATCGATCCACCTGCAATTTCAAATCCGTTTAATACAAGGTCATAAGCCTGCGCAATAACTTTAAGGGGGTCAGTTTCTAAGAGTGCTTCATCCGCTTCTCGTGGTGCTGTAAATGGATGGTGACGGGCAATAATAACGTCCTCATCCATTTCAAACATTGGGAAATCCACAACCCAGCAATATGCAAATGCATCTTCAGGAATTAACTGATAATCTTTAGCAAGTTGAAGTCTAAGTGCCCCAATTGCCGTACATGTGTTTTCCCACATACCACTTCCAATAAAGACAACATCACCGACTTCTAAATCATATTCTTGAATCATTTGAAGGCGTTCTTGTTCATCGATAAATTTAGCTGCACCACCGGTGAAACCTTCTTCTTCAACTTTCAAGACGACAAGACCTTTTAATCCGTTTTTCTTTACAAGATCTGTGTACTTATCCATGACTTTACGGGTCATCGATTCAGCCTGTCCCTTAAGGACAAGACCTTTCAAGACACCACCCTCTTTAAGGGTATCACTGAATACTTTAAACTCACTCAGCATAAAAATTCGATTAAAATCTTGAAGATACATTTCAAAACGCATGTCAGGCTTATCGGAACCATAAACATTCAATGCATCTTCAAAGCGAATTTGAGGAATACGTGGTTTTTCAAGGTTTAATACATTGACCATCACGTTATTCACAATTTCTTCAATAAGACTCATAAATTGTTGTTGATCCAAAAAGGATGCTTCAATATCGACTTGGGTGAAGTCTAACTGACGGTCAGCACGCAAGTCTTCATCACGGAAACAACGTGCGACTTGGTAATAACGCTCAAGGCCACCAATCATGAGTAATTGTTTAAATATTTGCGGTGATTGCGCAAGGGCATAAAATTCCCCTTCATGAACACGGGAAGGAACAAGATATTCACGAGCGCCTTCTGGTGTTGATTTGGTAAGCATTGGCGTTTCAACATCAATAAATCCCATCTCATCAAGGGTACGACGCATCTCCGTGACAATACGTGCACGGGTAATTAATTTATTTTGCATCACAGGACGACGCAAATCAAGATAACGATACTTTAAACGTGTTTCCTCCAATGCATCGGTTTCATCCGCAATAATCATTGGTGTTTGTGCTGCTTTATTAATAATTTTAACGTCAGTTACATCGATTTCAATATCCCCTGTAGCCATCTTAGGATTTTTGTCCTGACGCTCACGAACCGTTCCACGAACCGCGATGACAAATTCATTCTTTAATTCTTGAACAATTGGATATTCATCATGATTCACAACTAATTGAACCAAGCCACTTCGGTCTCTTAAATCAATAAAATTAATGGACCCAAAGTTACGACGTTTCGCAACCCAACCAACAAGTTCCACATGTTCCCCAACATGTTCAATTCTTAACATTCCATTATGATGTGTTCTTTCCATTATTTAGCTCCAATCCATTTTCTAACTTGTTCCACAACATCGGTCTGTGCAACACGACATTGTTCTTGTGTTTCAATATTTTTTAAGGTTACTGCATTTTCCGCAACTTCATCACTCCCACAAATCATTGCAATCTTCGCATTAAAGCGATCTACTTGTTTAAATTGTGCTTTCATGGATTTGTTGTAGTAATCCATATCCGCATCATAACCTGCTTCACGTAATGTTTCGACCATCTTAAACATTGATGCATTTGCTTCACTTCCCAAAGGCATCCCAAAGACGTCAATGCGATCTTCTGTATCAAATTCAACGCCTGCTAAATCTGCATACAGGAGTAAACGTTCTAATCCCATCGCAAATCCAATCGCATCCACAGAAGGTCCACCGAAGTATTCGACGAGTTTACTATAACGGCCACCTGCAAAAATTGTTGATTGCGATGCAGCTTTAGGATCTGTAGAAATGAGTTCATAAACCGTGTGATGGTAATAATCCAAACCACGAACCAAACGAGAATCAATTTCATATTCGATTTGTTGTTCATCAAGTGTACGTTTTAAAGCTTCAAAGTAATCGCGTGAAGCATCGTTTAGATAGTCATGATTACATGGAGCCGTCTTCATGGCTTCATGGTCTTGATCTACTTTACAATCCAACATTCTTAATGGATTTTGCTCGTAGCGACGTTGACAATCCGCGCACATTGTTTCTAAATGGCCACTGAAATGATCACGCAATGCTTTTTTATATGCATCTTGTGACGCTTGATCACCCAATGTGTTTACAACAAGTTTAAACTGAGTAATTCCAACTTCTTTTAATATATTAATTCCAACGAGCATGGATTCAATATCGATATATGGATTTGCTTCCCCTAAAAATTCAACACCAAATTGGTGAAAAATTCGCAAGCGTCCTGCTTGGGGTCTTTCATAGCGGAAATTTGGTGCAATATAAAAGTAACGTTGCAGCGCCCCACCAGTTGCATACAGTTTGTGTTCAACAAAACTTCGAACTAAGCCCGCAGTTCCTTCCGGTTTTAGTGTAAGCGATCGGTGACCACGATCTTCAAACGTATACATCTCTTTATTCACAACATCACTACCATCATTGCCTCGCGCAAATACATGCGTATGTTCAAAGATTGGCGTGCGCATTTCAGTGATATGGTAACGATCACACATATCTCGAGCAATGCGTTCAATATATTGCCACTTTTTAGCCTCTGCTCCAAAAACATCTTGTGTACCGCGAGGTGCGCGATAATTTTCTGACATAATTCTACCTCCTATAGTATATAAAAAGGTGCTACCAAGGACGCTATTCGCGTGGTACCACCTTTGTTGTTTACTTAATCTCTTAACGCGAGTCACGACAATTTCTACTGATTCAAAATTGTATCTCCCATGTGTCCCATTCCTTTATTGATATGCTTTTCACCAACCAGCATTTCTCTACCATCAAACCAGAATTTAATCATGATCATTGAATATGATATTACTTTAACACAATCGAACTCGAGATGCAATTACAATGTGATGCGATCAACACGAATCACACTATCAACTTTTCGCAGATTCGCAATCAATGTTTTCAAGTGATCTGCATCCCGTACAACAGCGCGCATCGTTGTGGTCGCATGAATACGATCCTCGTTGATTTCTGAATTAACAGCATTCAAACGCACTTTAAGCTGTGAAGCAATGGTGATGATATCTGTAAGCAAGAAGTTACGATCCGTTGAGAGAATTTGAAGCACTGCTTCATACTCCCCTTGTTCATGATTTTCTTCCCACTGCACTTCAATGAGACGGGCTGTTTCATGGGCAATGTTTGGACAATCCTTGCGGTGTACCTTAACACCACTCCCCTTTGTAACATAACCTACAATTTCATCGCCATAGACTGGATTACAACAATTGCTTAAACCAATCATCATTGAATCAATTCCGGAAACACTAACGCCAGATTTACTGGTTGACTTGCTTTGTTGCGTTGCACTGCGAGCAACCACTTTTTCAACCTTACTGTTTTCATCATTGATGTTTTTGTTAAGGTCTAATTTTTCAAAAAGAGCAGGAAAGGATAGTGATTTAGAAGCAATCGCATACATTAAATCGTCAAAAGAATTTACTGAAAACTGACTGTATACATGTTCAAATCGTTTTGAAGCCTTGAGTTCCTTCTCATCGATACCACGACGTTTACATTCTTCTCTAAACATAGACTCGCCTTTATCCACAACTTCTTTGCGGTTATCCATTTGTTGTTTTAGAAGAAAGTTACGAATTTTATTTCGGGCATGCGTTGTTTTGACTACTTTCAGCCAATCTTCACTGGGTGTCGATTGCTTCGATGTCTTAACCTGAACAACATCCCCCGTTTTAAGGGGTGTATTTAAAGGTACTAAGGTCCCGTTGACAATAGCACCAACGGTTTGATGTCCGACTTCGGTATGCACTCGGTACGCAAAATCAATTGGCGTTGCACCATTTGGCAAGCCAATAACGCGACCTTTGGGAGTCATCACATAAACATTTGCCTCAAAAATATCTTTTTGAAGCACATTCATATAGTCTTGTGCATTTTCATCCACACCTTCGGTAAGGATATTGATATCTCTAAACCATGAAAGGCGATCTTCAATTTCTTTTTGATTTGCTTCTTGATTGGTGTTGCCTTCTTTATATCGCCAATGCGCTGCAACCCCACGCTCCGCAATTTCATCCATTTGTTTCGTTCGAATTTGAACTTCAAAAATAGCGCCCTCATCACCAACGATTGTGGTATGAAGGGATTGATACATATTCATTTTCGGCATTGCTATATAATCTTTCAAACGCCCTGGTATCGGGCGATAATTCGCGTGAATATGACCCAGAATTTCATAACAATTTAATTCGGTTTCGGTAATAATTCGGATTGCAAGTAAATCTAAAATTTCATCAAAACGTTTATGTTTGGTCGTCATTTTTTTATAAATCGAATAGAGATGTTTAGAACGCCCAAAAATATTAAAACGAATATTATTCTCGAGCAATAGCTCGGCAATATCTTCAATCATGCGTGTGACCTGTGCATCGCGTTCTGCTTTACGATCATCCACGAGTCTTGCAATCTCATAATATTTATCACGGTGAAGATAACTGAAACTTAAATCCTCGAGTTCATTTTTAATTTCACCAAGACCCAATCGATGGGCAATCGGAGCATAGACATCTAAGGTTTCTGCCGCAATCTTTTTTTGTTTTTCTGGAGTATGATATTGGAGCGTTCGCATATTATGGAGACGGTCTACAAGTTTAATAAAAATAACCCGGACATCTTTTGCCATCGCAATAAAGATTTTACGATGATTTGCCGCAAGATACTCCTTCTCATCTTTAAATTCAATATTTCCTATTTTGGTAACACTTTCCACCAGTGTTGCGATTTCTTCATTAAATTCTTCTGCAAGTTCTTCTTTACTTACATCACAATCTTCAATTACGTCATGCAACAATCCTGCAGAAATGGTGGTTGGAGACATGCCTAAATTTGAAAGGATATAACCCACGTGCAAAATATGAACAATATACGGTTCACCACTTTTACGATATTGACCTGAATGCTTCGCTTCCGCAAACTTATATGCATGCGTAATTAATTCAATGTTTTCAGGTGATGTAATATATTTTGACGTCTCTTCGAGTATCATATCAAAACTAATATCTTGAAATTGTCTCATCGGCTACCTCCAAATTTGTGAAAAGAACGAAGGGATCTTCGTTCTTAGTATTGCATAATTGTAAAGACTTCATAGCCTTCAAGTTTGTCGCGACCATTTAAATCTTCAAGTTCAATAAGAAATCCACATCCTACAACTTCAGCACCCAATTCTTCAATAAGTGCTACCGACGCTTCAACCGTTCCACCAGTAGCAAGTAAGTCATCGATGATGAGCACTTTTTGTCCTGGTTTTACACCGTCTTTATGGATATGAAGTTCATTGGAACCATATTCAAGATCATATTTGTAACTTACCGTTTCACGAGGTAATTTACCCGGTTTACGAACAGGAACAAACCCAATATTCATTGCATAAGCAACTGGACACCCAAAGATAAACCCTCGGGACTCCGGTCCTACAATAACATCTGCACCGACTTTACGGGCAAAACCTTCAAAGAGGCGCGTTGCTTCCGCAAAAGCTTCACCATCGGCCATTAAAGGGGTAATATCTCGAAACTTGATGCCTTCTTTAGGGAAATCATCAATTGTTGCAATATAGTTTTTTAAATCCATAACATCCTCCAAAGTACATTATTTATTATATCATAGTTTCTTCTTTTTCTTGTACTTATTAAAATAGAAAAAACCACTTCCTCCAATTATTGTTAGGACAATAATGAGTAACGAGATAATGATAAAATGATCATCGGTTTTCGCAAGCTTATTGAATGTAATCACATAGTCATTATTGGTTACCGAAAATTTAAGTCGATCTTCATTGGATACAGAGACTTCTTGATTGGTAAACTCAAGATCGTTTTTGTTAGTACGTTCATAGATAAAATGCATCTGGGAGAACGTTGACTCAATCAATTTCGCAGACAACTCTACGGTCGTCCCTTCACCAAATTGTGATTGATTCGCAAAAACCAACTCAAAAGCCCGCCCTGATAACTGTTCATACAAGGGTGAACGCTCTGTGATTTGGATGATTTTAAATCGTAAATCCACATCATGTGGATAGGCACCTTGAAAATTATAGATGATTAGAGGTACGTTACGCTTATCAACCAAATGAATGGATAATGTTTTATCCGTTAAGGCGCTCATGACTGCTTCAGAAACAACAAAGGACTCTAGGTTTGCCATATCTTTTTCTAATAACACATCATCCAGAACCAATATCACTTCTGAATGATCACGAGCTTCAATAAACTTCGTTAAGATTTCATCCGGTAATGTAAGCGCGTATTTTTGATTATCTGCCTTACTAAGATTATCTGTAACGAGAACCAATCGATCGCCATCTTCTTTATCAACCTTCAGTTTGATAATATCGGCACCGGATTCTGTTTGCTTTGATTTAACTGTAACCTCAAGTTCAGCATGATGTTCACCAATTGTTGCGGTAACTTTGGTTTTACCAATTTTCTTTGCAACCAAATGATCTCCGATAACTTCCACAATACCATTATCTTCCGAAACATAACTTGCATTGCGTGAAGTCGTTGTATCATAAGGTACAAAAATAAGATCAGGGATTGCGACTTCATCTTCCAAAACAATGGTGAGATTTGAAGGATTAAACTCAATATCACGTAAAGGAATGGTTACGGTAACTTTCACACTGGATGTAATGGTTCCAATCTGCGCAGTTATCGTTGTCGTCCCCGCAGATTTCGCGGTTACCTTGCCATTTACAACATCCGCAACGGCCGTATTCTCAGATGACCAAATAATGCTTTTATCTTTCATGGCGTCATTGCTTAAGGTATATTCAAGTTCATATTCAAATCCACGGTTAATATAAATGTCTTCATTTTTAAAATTGATGGTTCCATCCAAAACATTTACTTTAACACTGATTTCTTTCGTATAAATTTGTTCCCCATCCACTGCAACAATAGTGATGATGGACGATCCCTTTGAAAGCGTTGTAAGCAAGCCTTTTTCCGACACACTTACAATATCTGGATTTTCACTTTTAAAGGATACCGTCGCTTGCTTGCTCAGCCCTTCTAAGGTGTAATCAATTTGCATGCTTGAATTTTCATACAAATCATATTTGGTTTGTTTAATTTTTATTGGATCTTTAACAACTTCCGTATCATCTTGCGATACCGCAACACGATGCGTAGCAGGAGGAATCTTATCCGCAATGGGTTGCTTATTAATTTGTGGATTTGGCCCAATACCACTCAGAAGTAATACTGTGGCTAAAAATGTTTTAAACATAACATGCCTCCTCATCAATATTTCTATCATATCATAAGTTATTCAAAATCTTCTACGAACAATACATTTTTTGAACGACTGTCTAAATCTAATGTTCCAATTAAACTGCGTGCAGCTTGCAATTGATATTTTTGATATTGTTGGGTAAAAAATACTGCTTCATCAAATGGAAACCCATTAAATGCATATTTAAATCCATATCCATTAAGATTGTATAATTGAAAATCACGTGGGATATCAATGCGCATTAACGGCAATTTAAAACCTTCACCAAAGGGTTCTAGATGGCGTAACTCATCCAAAGCTGTTTGAGTGATCCAAGCCGGATCAATGGAAAGCACGGTCTCATGACGTCCTTCAAACGCTCCAAAATCGGTTACAACCTGATTAACATCTGCTCTAAAAGCATCAAAGGTTGCTTTGTTTAAAGTCATTCCGTATGCGAAATCATGGCCACCCATGGCCACAAAGTAATCTGAATGAACTTCAGTAAAAATATCTTGAAGTGAGAACGTCATGCTTCGAGCACTTCCTTTTAATACATTATCATATTCCGTAAGAACAACAGTTGGTTTCATGGTTTCTTGTGCAACTTGGTTCGCAACAATACCGAGCAACCCTTCATGGAATCGCTTATCAACAATAATTTGAATGGGATCATCATTAACCTGAGCCATGGCTACTTCTTTCAATGCTTTTCCTTGTTCTTTACGGTAATCATTAAGTTTGAATAATTGTTTGGCATATGACGTAATTACCGATTCATCCGGTGTTGTAAAGTATTGGACTAAGGTATTCACATTCGCAAGATCACCCAAGCGTCCAACCGTATTGATTTTTGGAATTGCTTGAAATGACAACAGTTTTGCGGAGTAATGCGTAAAGCGATTTCGTTTAACTAACGCATCAAATTGCAAGAATTGATTTTGATTCAATGCCTGAATTCCGTTACGAACAAGCTCACGATTTTTACCCCAAAGCGGCATTACATCCGCAACCGTAGCAGTGCATGCCAAGGCAAGCATGTATGAATCACTTAAACCCATGCATTCCGCAACACAATATATGAGTCCACTGGCACACATTGATGCTTCATACGGACTGCATACGTCGGGATGTAAAAACGCATCAGCGGTGACGGGTTCATCAATGATATGATGATCAACCACCGCAACACGCATTCCTAACGCTTGCGCATACGCAATCTCTTCATGAGCCTTAACCCCGTTATCGATAATTAAGACATCCTTGTAGCCCCGTTTGTGAGCCATGGTTATGGTCTCCTTTGAGACCCCGTATCCTTCTTTAAGTCGATTTGGAATATAATAACCGACTTCAAGATTACATTTTTTTGCTAAGAGCACCGCAATACTTGTTGAAGAAACACCATCACAGTCATAATCGCCACAAACAATGAGTTTAGTAGCACGTTGATAGAAATCAATGATGGAATCGATGGCCTTATTGGAAACAATACGGTCTGTTGGATTGAATAATTCCTGTAATTGAGAGTCCGTTAAGTTCATCGTTTTAAGCGTTTCTTGTACAAGGGGTGATAAAGCGTTAGTCATATCGTTCACGTTTGTGTACCCACCTTTTAATTAACCAAGCAATACAATAGAGGATGATTAAAGCTAAATAAATCGCAAAAACCATCATCATTAAAATCGCAATCATTTCAACCGTTATTGGAACCGGAATAATTATTAGAATCGGTGTTGAAATAATCGCAAATAAAATGAGATTAAGCATCAATGAGTCCATAAACTCCGATTCAAACAAATCTAAATTAAAAAATCGATTTAAGGAATATTGAGAACTGTAATAACATCCAATGATTAATGGAATCGTCCAGACAATGTAAACCGTCTCTCGACTCCATTTAATATGATAAACCATCGTTAAGAAGACAAAGAGCATTGAGGACAACACACTTAAAATTGGAATCAAGATACTCCGTTTAAATCCAAAAATACAACTTACCATAATCCATGATGCAAGAATAAACACACCTAAGGTTAGATAGAAATCGACATCTTCCAGAGGAAATAGATTCTCATGGGTATCGTAATAAGTTCCCTTAACATTAAATTTCGTCTTAACCCCACGCGCAGCAGCACCCAATTGTTTGGAGGTGACATTTTCATCAAAATGAATCCATGTGTCGCCCTGTTCGGTTACCTCATAGCTTAATTGATTATCAAAAATTCCCACTTCATAAAGCGTCGCTTGAAGTTCAAGGTATGCCGTTGATCGCGCATCATTCATAATTAATACATTTTGATTTGCAAAATCCCAACCCTTGTGTAAATCAATCCCCTTGGGGATCGCAAACAGGGTACTTAATAGCAAGACTGCAAGCATAACTGACACAGTGTTTTTAAATAATGCATGGGTAGGTTGGGTTATTTTTAAAACATTAATATTTTGAAAATGGATAAAACTCGATGATTTTGGAATTTTTAATAGGAATCGTTCAAATACAAAATTAAATAATAGGAATTGTATTAAAACAATATAGCCTAAGAAAATCATGTACCAGCCGGTACGAACAAGCCCATATCGATTCAAAACGACCGCAACAAAACCAAAAATCAAATAAAATGCGGAATGAAGCAACGATACACGAATGTGTCGCTTACGGATATCTTGACGCGACTCCACAACCTCATGCAAGGTTAAGCCTTCAGAGTCCACTAAATACATCTGTTTTTGGTAAACAAGCATCATAAAAGAAATCAAGACTGAATACCAGAGCGATTTTGTAAACGGATAACCAAATAACGAAACTAAAAGCAGGGATAACATCACACCAATTACGATTTCCATCCCTGCAATCCATCCAAAAAACCGAAACCTAAAACAAAAATAACCGACCGTTAAGGCCATAAATAAAACCAGATACAAACTAATAAAGCTCTGAGTACTCATCAATTTTGTAACCGATCCAAATGTTCCTGTATTCCAAACCACTAAATCTGATACATGAGCATCAATACTATTAACAAGGTCGGTTATATTTTCGACACCTGAAAAGGATAACGCATAGTGATTTGAATCAATCACACGTTTACGCCATTCACGATTATTGCGTGTTTGGTTTGAAAGAAAGTTGTTTAAGCCCGTACGATCTTTTGTTTCAACGATTAGACGAACATCGTGACCAAAGCCCAAACCCGTATTTAATCTCCCAACCGTCGTAAGCGTCAAAAAACCTACCAAAACAGTAACAATGATTACAATAAACGAAACTCTTAACTCAGCTTTTGTTTTCATTGAATCTCCTCATCCTCAAATAAATTCTGATAGTCTTCAAGAGATGATTTTAACCCATTGATTTTAGATTCCGTCGCAAGCCACCTTACAACATCTTCATCCGTCGTTTTAAAAATATCATCGGCTAATTCACTTAACCGAGATGGCTCTTTATGACGCCATACATAGGTTGTAAACATGCGGTACAAATCATCATATGAAACGCCTTCTAATCCATTATTATGTATTTGACGAAGTCTTAATGTTAGTAACAATTTAAATTGTTGTGTATTATCATCTTTCATACATTCACCTCGCCTCATCATGTATATGATACACGAAAAACACAAAAGAAAAAACTCTAACTAGAGAGTTTTAACGTATTCTTTAAATATGTTACCACGAATTTCAAAATTTTCAAATTGGTCATAACTTGCACATGCAGGAGACAATACAATGATATCGCCAGGTATTGCATGCGATTTCGCCTCTATAAACGCTGTTTTCATCGAATCGACTTTGATGGCAAACGGAAATACTTCACAAATTTGATCAGCACTCTCACCAAATACATACAAGGTCTTAATGCGTGATTCATAAGGTTTAAGGAGATCAAATGAAATATGCTTATCAAAACCACCCGCTAATAAGATAATGGGTTTTTCAAAGGCTTGAAGACATACCTCTGTAGACTCTGGATTGGTTGCTTTTGAATCATTATAATAACGAACCCCATCCACTTCATCCACAAATTCAATACGGTGTTCCACACCACTAAATGTTTGAATCACATTTTGAATGGCTTGAAGATCAACACCCGCTAGAAAAGCAAGGCTCGCCGCAAAAGCAGCATTCATTAAATTATGCGCCCCCACTAATTTTAAAGACGCAACCTCGAACAATGCTTGGTCCAGGAAATATACCCAACCTTGACGGACACATATATCGGCATCATGAGTAATTGATAAATTATAAACCGTTCCTTGATAATCGCGTGTTAAGCGCATAATGTTTTCATCATCACAGTTACGAATAAATGTTTTAACGTTGGGTAGGATATTTAGCTTTGCCTTGTAATAGTCATCAACCTGGTCGTAACGATCCATATGATCGGGACTTAAATTCATAAGCGCATAAACTTCCGGTGAAAAGGTCGGTGTTCCTTCCATTTGGAAAGCCGATATCTCTAAGGCGACATCACGAACAACATCTCCATCGCGATAAACCGCTTCACTCAATGCATATCCCACATTCCCTGCAAGCAATGCGTTCGAATCTTTCTTTAATAACATTTCATGAAGACATGTAGTTGTGGTTGTTTTACCATTGGTCCCCGATATCGCATAAAACATTGCGTTTTTCGCATACCGTGATGCAATTTCGATTTCATTATAGGTACGTGAAAATTGGGATACAAGTGGATGATCATTTGGAATCCCAGGATTTTTAATTACATAATCGTAAGGTGCAACAAGACGCAGATCTTTATCATCTAAAGAAACTTTGATCCCCAAAGCTTCAAGTTCATGACGCTCCGGAAAGTCTTGATTTGTCGTCAAAATCACTTCAAAACCTTCTTTATTGAGAAGACGAGCACATCCAATCCCTGAACGTGCTCCTCCAATAATTAACGCATTCATACTATGCAATCGCGTTTAAGGCTAAACCAATGATGGCAAACGCTACACCAAGTGCATAGAAGAAATTGACGACATTTTCCTCTTTCCATCCATTGAGTGTAAAACTGTAATGAATCGGCGTATATTTAAATACTTTTTTATGTCTTAATTTCCAAGACGTCCGTTGAATAATAACACAGAGTGTTTCAAAGACAAAAACGCCTCCAACAATCGCTAAAAGAATTTCTTTATTGAGCAATACCGATACCCCAGCAAATAAAGCCCCTAAAGCAAGCGATCCGACATCACCCATGATAATCTTGGCAGGCTTGCGATTATAAACCAAAAATCCAAGAAGACCACCGATAACCGCTAAAAGAACCATAAATACATCCATGCGGTTCAAGGTGTATGCAACAAAAGCAAATGCTGCAAACGCAATAACACTTGTACCGCCAGCTAATCCGTCCATCCCATCAGTTAGGTTTACGGCATTTGAAGCACCCGCAAAAATAAACATTAACAGTGGTAAATAGAACCAACCCAGATCAATGGGTTCTTTCATAAATGGAAGTGCGAGTTTGTTATCACCACCCATTTTTATATAGATAACATAAAATAAAACAGCCAATAACAACTGTGAAAACATTTTAACTTTTGGTGAAAGACCGTCGTTTTTGCCTTCTTTCACAATTTTATAATCATCAATGAGACCAATCAGTGCATACATTGCGTACACACCGATAAGTAAAAGAACCGAGCCATTGAAATTAAATCCGTTAAAAACAAGAGCAACTAAAACCGAAACAACAACAAAAATAAAGCCTCCAAAAGTTGGTGTTTTTTGTTTGTTTTTAAATTCTTCTAATGCATATTCACTGACTTTTTGTTCCATATTGCTTGTTTGAAGATATTTAATAAATCTTGGATAAGCAACAACACTGAGCGCAAATGCTGTTAACATCGCGATAATTCCTACAATCATAATCTTTCTCCCTTACATCTTACTTATTATAACAAATTCTTAATTCAGTTTAAGTGAAACCGTATCTTCTTTTGTGAAAATTGTTCCTGGCGGAATAGACTGTTCAGTAACATATCCCGAACCCGACAGTTCCGCATTTAATCCCGAAATACTCATAAAACTGAGTACTTCTTTACGTGTCCACCCTTTAAAATCTGGTAAGGTCATATTATGATCGCCAGCATAGAGATAAACCCGCTCATTATTGATAACCTGACGATTTACTTCGGGTTTCTGGTTAATAACCGTTTCACCATCACCAATTACAACAGGTTTGTAACCTAAAGACTCAAGTGACTCTTTCGCTTTAGGAACCGGTGAATTAATATAATTTTGAAGTTCCTGAACTGTTATTTCAGAAATAGATTCCTTACCACCTTCGTTGGTCATACCGTAAGTCGCAGCGATTTTATGAAGGACATCACGAATGTAAACCGCTGAATAATCAACATCATGACCATAATTCGCTTTATAGGCTGTATAAACAAGCACTTCCGGATCTTCATACGGTAATGCTACCGCACTTGAAAAGTTATAGATTGTTGGGGAATAACCCGGTACCCCTTCAACAACCGTTTGCGCAGTACCTGTCTTCGCAATCACATTAGTCTCGGGAATATTAAAACGATACCCTGAACCCGTAATATCTACAACATATCGCATTAAATCTTGAACTTTTTTTGCGGTTTCTTCAGAAAAGACTTTACCAAGATTTTGGGTTTGTCCTTTATAAATAACTTCACCAGTCTGTGAATTTTTAATTTCATCGATGTAATAAGGTTTAACCATAACACCTTTATTTAAAACAGACGTGTAAGCTTGAGCAAGCTGTAAGATCGAAGCACTTGACCCTTGACCAAAACCGTTACTGATTTTCTCTAGCGGTTCTTGCCATAAATCATAGCCTTGTTCTTCTGGTATTTTATCCGTATTTACGTTTTTATAAAAACCAAGTTTATATAAATAATCGTGGAACACTTCTGGATCTAGTTTATTCGTAAGTAATTCCGCGATCATAACGTTCGAACTTAATGCATACCCATAGTCATATCGCATTTGACCATAAGTATGACCCCCTGCATTGGTAATGGTATGAACACTGCCATCCTCAGAGGGTAATCGGTATGCTTTATTATTTTCAACCCCAACATGGAATGGATTGGAATCAAATGTTTCCTCATTATTCCAGACACCTTCTTCAATGGCTGCAGCGACGGTGAATGTTTTCATCGTTGAACCCGGTTCAAAAGTACTTTGAGATACACGGTTCGTAAAACCATTACTGAAATCAGGCGCATTCGGGTCAAAACTTGGTGCATCTCCCCACGCTAAAATCTTTCCAGTTTTAACTTCCATAACAAGTCCCCAAGCTTCTGATGCCTTAACACCCGGATCTTGGGTGATGCCAAGCAGTGCACGTTCTAATGAATCTTGAATCCCACGATCAAGGGTTAACTTTACATCATTACCATTAATTGGATCTTTCCGCTGTCCATCATCGAAACGAAGTCTAAAATTATCACGATCATGGGTGTATTGTTCAAATCCATTGGTTCCTTCCAATACATCATTATAGGCACTTTCGAGTCCCATCTGACCAACTTGCCCCTCTTCCAATTCATCATATTGTGAGTAACCAATCAACTTCGATGCAAAAACTTTTAAAGGATAATTCCGGGTAATAATTTTTTCAAACATCAATCCCGGAATTCCCGAGTTTTCAAGCTCTGTTTTTTGATCTAAGCTTAAATACTTACCGGCATATCCAAACTCTACTTGAAGCGCATCTTGACTAATAATTTCCATAACTTTATCATATGGCGTTCCAATAACCTCGCTAATAACCTGTGCTGCCTTTTCTTTGTCATCAATATGTGCAGGCGTTTTATCCGAATGCATCCGTGATTCATCAAGACTTGCTTGTAACGTATAGGCAACAAGATCTTGTGCGATTACCGTATCATTTCGATCAACAATTTTACCACGATTCGCAGGAATTTTACGTTCTACTGTATGGATTCCATTGATGTCATCACGAAAATCCGTACCCGAGTTTAAATGATAACCCAGTACGGATACAACAAAAACATTGGCACCCACTACAACAAAGAGGAGCGCCATTGTGATTGATACAATTAAAACTTTATAGTTTGCACTTTTTCGTAACTTCTTCTTTTCCAAATCTAATCACCATGCTTTACGGTTACAACATTATGTGTGTTATCTAATCCAGCTTCTGTTGCGATTGACACCACGCGGTTTGAATCACTTAAATCTTGAATCTCAGCTGTTAGCTTTTCATTATTGACATTAATATCTGCTTGTTGTTGTTTAACAACTTGAATTTCTCGTGCAAGACGTGCATTTTCAGAACGAACAAAAATTTGCGTAACAAATGAAAATAATAATGCTATCGTGAATACAAAACCAACAAGTCCACTCCAACGAATTGTTTTCTTTTTTCTTTTAATTACGTGTTTTGCCATAATTATTTCACCCTTTCGATCCCTCTTAAGATTGCACTATGTGCGCGATTATTAAACTCTAATTCTTCTGCAGAGGCCTTGAGTGCCTTTGAAACCAATTTATAATTAAGTACTTGTTCTTCAATGATTGGTAGTTTTGGATCAACCTTTTTGGGTTTACCGTAGTTACTGAAGATTCGTTTAACAATTCTATCTTCGATAGAATGGAATGTGATAACAACAACACGGCCACCTGGCTTAATAACATGAACCGCTTGTTCAACTGCATCCTTAACTTCTTCAAACTCATTATTAACTTCGATACGCAAAGCTTGAAATGTTTTCTTAGCCGGATGTCCCTTTTTAAGTTCTTTTCCTGGATATGCACGTTTGATCAACTCAACGAGTTCAAATGTTGTTTCCACAGGTCTATTTTCAATTATCTGTTTAACAATACGACGTGCATATCGCTCATCCGAATTGTCTTTCAGTATCTGTACCAATTTTTCTTCATCATATTCATTCACAACTTCATAAGCACTGAGCGCTTGGGTTTGATCCATACGCATATCCAACCTGCTATCAAAACGATAACTGAATCCACGATCTGCATCATCAAACTGAGGTGATGAGACGCCTAAGTCAAATAGAACCCCATCCACTTCGTGAATACCCAACTCATTGAGTTTATCCGTAAGTTGCGTATAACTCCCGTGAACCATCGTGACTTTATCACCGAAACCTTCGAGGCGTTTGGAAGTACGTTCAATCGCATCCAAATCTTTATCAAACCCAATAAGTCTTCCTGTTGTCAATTGCTTACAAATTTCATAGCTATGACCTCCGGCACCTAATGTTGCGTCAACATATATTCCTTCTGGATTTATATTTAATAATTCAATTGTTTCATCAAGCATGACTGATATATGTTTCATTAGAAAAACTCCGTTAGCGATTCTGCTATTTCTTCAAAATTCTCGCTCGCTGCATCACAGTATTCAGTCCATCGTGTTTGATCCCAAATCTCAACATGATCGCTTACCCCAACTACAACACAATTTTTTGTTAACTTTGCTTCTTGTGTTAAATGTGCAGGGATACGAATCCGACCTTGCGAATCCAGATCACATTCGGCGGCCTTGGACATAATCATATGTGTATACATACGAACTTCTCGTTTCGTTGATGGCAACTTTTTTAAGTTCTCATAGACTTGTTGCCATTGTTCAAGTGTGTAAAGTGCGAGGCATCCATCGAGCCAACGCGTAACAATCATTGCTTCGCCGAGCTCCTCACGGAATTTAGCGGGAACAATGATTCTTCCTTTGGTATCGATATTGTGCTGATATTCTCCAATAAACATTGAATTGTCCCCACTTTCCTCCACTTCTTACCACTTTGTACCACTATTGTATCATATCACCTGATATATGGGAAGAAATCAACCCACAGAAAAAGGAGTGGCATAAGCCACTCCCAAAGCGTTTTTTTATCATTTCACGATTATTTCAGAAAACTTAAGATTAAATTTCGTACAAATTGAACTTTTAAGGCTAAGATTGCGATTATATACGCCAATACTGCTACAAGGATGATGACAATCGTCGACAATTTACCCGGAATCAAGTATTGAACAGGATTTTTGAGGAGTACAACCACAACACCCATAATGAATGCTGCCAATGTAATCTTGATGAAATCCAATGCAATAAAACGCAAGCGCGAACGCGGTATATGTTTCTTCATACTCTTATATAACGGAACACATGAAATCAATGCCGCCAAGGAGTACGCAAAGGACAATCCAGCCAAAGGCATTCCAAATTTACCGAAAATAAAACTAAACAACACCATTCCGACAACAAACAGTACCGATACAAGAACGGTATTGCGAACCGGCCCCTTCATATCGTGATACGCATAATGGATTCGGAACATTAACTCCCGCATCGCATATGCAAAAAGAACAATCGTATCACAAATAAAGATTGGAACAATCACAGAGATATCCGCAGGTGTTACTGCACCACGCAAGAATACAAACTCCACAATACCACGTGCTAAGGTTATAAATCCAACCATCGCTGGCAATACAAACAATGCAATCATCAGCACCGCATCGTTGATCGAATCATTCACCTTACGCATATCCTTCTCAACCACACTCTTTGCAATAGTTGGGTAGGTTACTTGGAGAATTGCGATAATAAAGATCCCTTGCACAAAACCAATAAGCTTCGTGGCATAAGTCATATAACTATAACCACCCTCACCTTGTAAAACGGTCGCATAATTTTTCATTACAATATCATTAAATTGACCTAGAAATGAAGATAGTACCAATGGCAACGCTAAAGCAACCATTGAACGTAAATCGTCATCTTTTAAATCAATAACAGCATGATATACAAAACCACTACGCCACATAAAGAATAAAATGATTACTGCTTGCACAATCAGCGCAATAAGTTGCGCATAACCAAGAATGTAAGGATTCCCTGCTTTACTACTAATGGCAATCCCTGCAATGACAATAAGATTCATTGGAATTGTTACCATTGCGGGAACGATAAAATTTCCTTTTACATTAAGATATCCTGTTCCCAGTTGCATCACCGCTACTGAGAAAACACCGAGGGATAACGTTCGGACGAAAACAACCGCATACGCCAATGTTTCACCTTTAAATCCACCCGCTACTATTTTTAGAACAACTTCCGGAACTAAAAACATAAAAAGCGATAACACTAAAGAAAACACAATCATAATGTTAAGAACATTACTTGCAAATCGATCACCACGTTTTTTGTCTTCATGAGAAATCTTTGTCAGCATTGGAATTACCCCGGTAATCAAAGCCGAACCAATCACTGACAACACAACCGTAGGGATTGCTACCGAAGCATTAAATGCATCGGTGATGGCCCCCATACCAAACATTGAAGATAAGGTAATATCACGGATAAAGCCTAAGACTTTAGACAGGACACCGATAAACATTACAATAATCGTCGTTTTTTTCATGTTAGATTACACGCCATTCTAGTTCTAACTCAACATCGTATTCATCTTTAACACGTTTCTTACATTCTTGAATCACAGCTTGAACATCTTCAACGGATGCTTGACCCACATTCACAATAAATCCAGGATGTTTCTCAGATACCATTGCATCACCCACACGGAATCCACGAAGATCAACACCATCAAAAAGTTTCCAAACAAAGAGTGATTCACCGTTTTTATCTTTTGGTCGCTTAAACACACTTCCTGCATTCGCATAATTACGTGGTTGTTTCACATAACGCTCATGGCGATAGTAAAGCATTTTTTCCAACGCTTGATTATAATCGCCTTCAATTGTTTTTAATCCACTTCGTAAAACATAAACCGGCAGGTCATTCAAACGTGAATAACGGTAACCGAAAAATGCTTCATCGGGAACAAGACGTTCAACTTCTTGTGTTTCATAATTAAACACTTCAATCCAATTTACAAATTGCCCAATCGCATATTGCCATTGACCCGCATTCATAATTAATGCACCACCAACAGTTCCAGGAATATCTTCACAGAATTCCATATCACCTAAAGATTGCTCACACGCAAACCATGCAAGACGATTTAAACGAACCCCTGATTCTGCAACAATCTCATTATCAACAATTTCCAAATCATTTAATAAAATTGTGATAATAAATACGGTATTATCATCATAATGCTCTTGAGAAAAAATCATGTTTGATCCATTTCCAACAAGAACAATGCGTTTCCCTGTATGATCGCGTAATGCTTCCACTAATCCATCAACAGTATGAGGAATTATCACCGTATCCGCTGTTACATCTAACCTCATTGTATTATAGCGTTTTAACGACGCATTTTTCATCACAAAATAATCTGCCATAAGAACTCCTTTTATATAGTGTTACCAATGATAAATATACACGTTACTGTTCAATTATTCAAGTTCACGTATAAGATTTGGTAAATCCGCAACGGTAAAAATTCCGAGCGGTTTTTCATTTTGTTTTCCTGTTTCTGTCACAATAATTGCAATGACACTTTTTCCACGATTGTGATTTGTCTCATAGACCTCCAACAATTCAGGAATCGACATGGTCAAGGGTACAAAAACAACCCGATCATCTGGTTGATAATATTTGAGTAAGTCCTCAACACGCATCATCGCTAAATCATAAGACGTACGTGACGCATCCTCCATCAGTCTTTGGTATAATCGCGGATGCACCACCCCAACATAAACATGTTTATTATACACCGGAATTGCCGAGTAATGTTGATGGTTTTGTTGCTTCACCATATCGAGCAATAACGTATCCGAAGGGACACTGAATGGTTTGTCATGCACTAAGTCCATCACTGTTTTACGATTATAAATTTTCGAGACAATTGTTTGAATATGCGTAACAACTGAGTCATGCGGTTCTGCAATCGCTTCTTCATTACCACCACGATTATGAACAATCGCATTACGCAATTGAGCATACTCCACTAAGTCTGTTTGAAAATGACGAATAACTTCATCTTTTCGCGCACCCATATGAACCATTTGCACAAAACCAACACTGGGATTATTTAATAAATTTCGCAAATACATTTCAATTTGTACAAAAGCATTTAAAAATAAAACTGAATTCGCTGTGGTATCGCCCACTACGACCCCTCCTTATTTGCGACGATTAAATCGCTAATTTGTTTTTGTATCGATGCAACACTTTCTTCTGAAGGCCAATATACATAATATTTATAACGACCATCTTGGCTGTAGGTTGGTTGCATATCACCGGTACCGCGAAGATAATCTTCTTCAAAATGCCAACGATCACTGGTTTCAATTTGTTTAGAAATCAATTTAGAGATACTACCATCATCCAGATTAGTATCAACAACTTGGCTTACAAGCCCTGTTAATTGTGGTGCCTTGATCAGGTTTTCAGTTTGTGTAGCTTTTTCAAAGATTGCCTTGACCAATTCTTGATGGTGTAAACCACGGGCAACATCACCATATTCTACATGGTCTCGCTCACGCGCAAAAGCCAGAGCCTTTTCACCATCAACATGATTCATGCCTTTCATAAACACATCCCCATTCTCAGTGATAAAATCATAATGAGAGAGAACATCCACACCTTCTAAGGTATCAACTATCTGAACCAAGCCTGTGAAGTTAACACGAATATAATAGTTAATATCAATATTAAATAGCTTTTCAAGCGTCTTAACGGAACAAGTAACGCCATAAAGACCTGCATGTGTCAACTTATCCATTTCACCATTTTCACACCCCAACGGAGCATATGTATCACGCGGGACAGAGACCGTTAAGACTTCGTTGGTATTAGGATTCACAGATAACAGAAGGTTCATATCACTTCGTGATCGTGTAACAACATCTCCATATACATCAATACCACTTAGATAAATGGTAAACGGTTCTTTTAAAACATCCACATGTTTCACAATAGAATCACGGCTTAGACGGTATTCATAGCTATTGACTAAAATCGTATCTTTTAAAAAGTCGGGATACAGAAAGGATAAGTTCGCAAGCATTGCTTTGTTTACAAAAAGCCCATCAATCTCTTGATCATAAAACGAAGAAACTACTTCATCTATATCCGAGAATTTCTTAAATCGATCGGTTCCAATCTCATTTTTAAGGTCATCAGAAATGGCCTCAAGATGATTTTCTTTTACACCATAGAGTCCAATAATCGGATTATTCGCGAATTCATGATCTTTCATTCGCAATAAATCATACTTAATGAGTTCGTATTCTTTAGTATCCGCCATTTGATCGACAAATCGTTGAGAACTAAATACAAATACACTGGTTATCAGGATACAAATCGCAATTAAATAACGCCAAAATGGTCGTTTGGTCACAATCATGACCACCATTGCAACGATAACCGCCACAACTAATATTATAAGACGGTTCCGTATCGGCATATACTTCGTAAATACTAAAACGCATGCTAAGCATGCGAATGAAAAAATTACTGCCAATGGACCGAAAACGACTGATTTACGATTCATACTAAACACTCACTTTCCCAAATTTTCCCATATTTTCACATAAAAAAATCTTGGATATCCAAGACTTAATTATATTATTTAACCTCGTCGCGATTTGCACGGTGTGGTAATTTCCACTCCCCAGTTTGAGGATCTTTAGCTAATGTCACATTAGGTAATTTGTAATGTGTACGACGTTTGTTTTTTCTTGCTTTAGATGTGCGTCTTTTTGGAACTGCCATCGTCTCACCTCCATTTAATCAAACTTAAAGTCTTTTAGTTTTGCAAGTCTAGGATCAATCTCTTGACTCTTCTCTTTTGTATAATCTTCTTCAGTCATAACCTGCCAGCCATCTCCCTCTGGATATTCCTTAAGATCCGGATGGATTGCCTTTAGGGGAACTGCAGCTAAGATAGAATCCACGATATATGGATCAAGATCAAGCTCTTCACCTTCAATTTCAATACCTACTTCGTCATCTTCGAGTTTCTCGAAACTAAACACATCACCAACTGGAATCGAAAATTCGATATCAAATGGTTCAAGTGTAATGGCGCAGGGTACTGTCATAATACCTTCTATTGTCAGATCGGTAATTAATTTAGAAGTGTGTTCGTCATAATAACCATGACCTACTGCGAAGATCTCACGTAAAGCAGTACATAGAGAAAAACCTTTCAAGAGATCTTGATCGATGATAATTTCCTCGTCTATTTCTAAACGTGGTGATTTTAACCGATCTAAATCAGCTCTATAAAATTTCATACTCTCACCCTACTCTTTAACGCTACTTAATTATATAGATTACAAACTGGAATGTCAAACGAAACCGTTCATGTTTTCGATGATTCGTTTTTTTATAAAATCAACCTTAATTTTGTATAACCTGTATAATTGTAAAACTAAAATAACATACTCTTTATATCCTTAATAGCATAACAAGTCAAGATTTATTTATTTTAGACCAATAAGATTCTTAAACACAAAAAAAGAAAAGCTCTATTATCAGCTTCTCTTTTTTTCTATTTATTTATAAGGGGAAAGATTATGTATGATTTTTGGTTATTCATAAGGGGATATGAATAAAGGAGAAGAGGAATCATACGTGTAAGAGTTTCTTCTTACACTTGAATCATACACAAATAATATGTAAGAAATATACCAGAAGTATGTAAGATTATGTGACTGGTATTTTTTCAATCGCATCGTCATAGACTTCTTTAACTTTTTGCATACTAACGTGCGTATAGATTTGCGTTGTACTCAGAGATTCATGACCCAAAAGCGTTTGAACAACACGTAAACTCGCACCATTGTCCAATAAATGCGTCGCAAAGCTATGTCGCAACATATGTGGATGCAACTTCATCCGAAGTCCTGCGGTCTTACCTTGGTGCTCTAGAATGTGTTGTATTCCGCGTGGCGTAAGTGGATTTCCTCTTTGATTTAAAAAAACAGCATGTGATCTTGAACTATTAGCAATTTGAGGCCGATATACATTGAGATACGACCAAAGCTTAGGAACCAATGATTCATAGAAAAAAAGTTGACGTTCTTTATTTCCTTTACCAATTACCCGTAACGATCGTTCTGTGAGATCTAAATCATGAATCTGTAAATCAACAACTTCACTTACCCGCAAACCACATGCGTACATCAATTCAATCATCACCTGATTTCGCACACCTAAGACAGAATCATCACAACTTAGGAGTAGTGTTTCAATTTCATCGTACATGAGAAAATGGGGAAGATGTCTTCCTTGTCGTTTAATCTTAATTTGTTGAAACGGATTGTCTGCAAGTCCGTAATTGACCTGCAGAAATTTATAGAAAGATCGTAATGTCGATATTTTACGTGCAACACTTGCACTTGACAGTTTTGAATCATAAAGCATATTTAAGTAATCGTATGCTGTCGAGCGTCCTACATCTTTTAACGGTATGTCTTCAATAAAATCAAGAAATTGCCGAATATCACGTTCATATGCAAGATTTGTATGCTCGGATGACGTATTGGTTATCGCAATATGACGCATAAAATCGATTACAATATCTTCAGTCTTCATTCAATCACCTCTTTTTTTATTATACGCTAATCTCAAGAAAAAAAGACACCGAAGTGTCTTAACCAAACTGTGAAACGAGCTTATCGATATGTGCAAGACTGCGAACCGACATTGCTTCACGATCTTTTAAACGATTGCCTACAATTCCAAAGTTTGCATTCATCGGTTGGAATTGTGAGGGATTCGCATGTGAAACATAATAAGCCATCGAACCCATGACTGTTTCTTGAGGTAAGTCAATCAACGGTTCTTGTTTAAGGAATTGAGCCATATTAAGTGCCGCTACAAGTCCACTGGCCGCCGATTCAACATACCCTTCCACGCCACTCACTTGTCCCGCAAAGAAAAGCGTTGGTTGCGTTTTTGATTGATAGTGATGGTTGAGAAGTAATGGTGATTTAATGAAGGTATTACGGTGCATCACACCATAGCGAACAATTTCAGCATTTTCCAATCCTGGTATCATTTGAATAATCCGTTTTTGATCTCCCCATTTTAATCGCGTTTGGAATCCTACGAGATTATACAGTGATCCAGCAGCATTATCTTGACGTAATTGTACGACAGCATAAGGGCGCGTACCATCTGGTTTTTCCAAACCAACAGGTTTTAACGGACCAAATAGCATGGTTTTGATACCACGGCGAGCCATAACTTCAACGGGCATACACCCTTCAAAAACTTTGACATCTTCAAAATCGCGCATTGGAGCTTCTTCCGCTTCTAAAATAGCACGATGGAATGCTTCAAATTGATCACGATCCATTGGACAGTTTATATAATCCTGACCATCACCCTTGTCATAACGTGATTTACGATAGGCAATATCAAAATTAATGCCATCCACAGAAACAATCGGTGCAATCGCATCATAAAAATACATCTCTGATTGTCCAAGATAATTCATTAAGTACTTTGAAAAATTATCAGATGTAAGGGGACCTGTCGCAACAATCGTTGGCAAATCATCCAGTTCCGTCATTTCACGATTTGAAATGATAATATTGTCCATTTTCGAAATTTTTTCTGATACCTTTTCACTAAAACCAACACGGTCAACGGCTAGCGCACTACCGGCTGGTAAACGATGTTCATCCGCTGATTTCATAATAATACTATCAAAACGACGCATTTCTTCTTTTAGTAGTCCAACAGCGTTATTTAAATCATCCGAACGAAATGAATTTGAACATACGAGTTCCGCAAAATGTTCTGTAACATGAGCTGGCGTCATTTTAACCGGACGCATCTCAACAAGTTCTACAATAAATCCACGTTTCGCAAGTTGATAAGCAGCTTCACTTCCTGCTAATCCTGCCCCTATAACTCTAACTTGAGGTTGTTTCATAATTACCATCCTTATCTTAATTTATGCCAAAGAAAACTGACATACACTTCAAATTATACGCGATGCATCACCTTCAAACGTGTTTAATGCACCATAATTTTAAAAGCGATGTCAGCGTTTATTTAATCTTTAATTTCTTCACCTAATGGTTCATGCTCCGTTGACGCTTCTTTCGGCTTTTTCGTCTTTGGTTTCTTAGCATTTTCATTGGGTTGAATGTATCGACATTTAGGGAATCCTGAACATCCTACAAAGAACGTTCCGTAACGGCTCTTACGTTTTACTAAAGGTTCACCACAATCCGGACACATTTCGCCCGTTTTCTCAGGCTCTGGACGTTTATCTTGATCCAGCGCACGATTGTATCGACACTCAGGGAAGTTACCACATGCAATAAATTTCCCAAAACGTCCAAATCGGTAAACAAGTTCACCGCCACAGTCGGGACAAACCTCTCCAACTTTCTCAACTTCGATTTTTTCCATTTTTTCATCAGCTTCTTCAAGCAATGGATAAAATTTATCGACAAATCGTTGCAGTGCTTCAACATTGTTTTCTTCACCTTCCGCAATACGATCAAGCTCATCTTCCATATTTGCGGTGTAATGAACGTTGATAATATCCGAAAAATGTTCTTGAAGTTTTTCGTTTGTAAGAATTCCTTGGTCAGTAGGTTTAAAGACTTTAGTTTTAGATGTTTCCGAAACTGCACCAAATGTTGCATATGCTCGGTAAACGATCGTTTCCAAAATCATTGAATAGGTACTTGGACGACCAATTCCCAATTCTTCCAATTCTTTGATCAAGCGCGCTTCTGTATAGCGTGCAGGTGGTTGTGTAAAGTGTTGGTTCTTTTCAATTTTTTGTGCATTATAAGCTTTTGCTTCATCCAACTCACCCATGACCTTATCGGTTGTCTTTTCGTATTCATATACTCTTAAGTAACCGTCAAATGTCATAATCGATCCACTACCATTAAAATCATAATCATTTTGACTGAAAACAACACTTACTGAATCGGAAATGGATGGTGCCATAAGCGATGCAAGTGTTCGGTAATAAATAAAACGATATAATTTATATTCATCAGGGGTCAGGTAAGATTTCACAGCTTCGGGGCGACGCGAAATACTTGTTGGTCGGATTGCCTCGTGAGCATCCTGAGTATTTTCAGTTTTCTTACCTTGACGGTATTTACCTAAATATTCTTTACCATATTCTTCTACAATAAATGCCTTTGCGTCATCCACAAACACATTGCTAAGACGTGTAGAATCCGTACGCATATAGGTAATCAAACCTTCTGTATCTGCACCCATCTGAATTCCTTCATAAAGCTTTTGAGCGACACGCATGGTTTTCTTTGCAGGAAAACCGAGACGTGTCGATGCTTCTTGTTGAAGTGTCGATGTAATGAAAGGAAGTTTTGATTCTTTCTTACGTTTCTTCTTCTCAAGCTTTGTAATTTTAAAAGGTCCTTGTGAGGCATCCAATACTGCTTGTGCTTCTGCTTCATTCGTAAGTTTTAGTTTCTTCCCTTTATAACGTTCTGCACTTGTCTCAATGATATTTCCCTCATTTTCAAAAAATGCGAGAACAGACCAGTATTCTTCTGGTGTAAATGCATCAATCTCTTTTTCGCGATCTACAATTAGTTTTAACGCAACTGATTGCACTCGACCTGCGCTTTTACTTTTAATTTTAGCTTGCAATAATTTTGAAAGTTTAAAACCAATAATTCGGTCAAGTATGCGTCGTGTTTCCTGTGATTTTACCAAATTCATATCAATATGACGTGGTGATTCAAATGCACTTAAAACAGCATCTTTTGTAATCTCGTTAAAAACAACACGATTATCTTGATCGAGATCAACGCCTAGTTCATTCGCAAGATGCCAAGAAATTGCCTCTCCCTCACGGTCGGGGTCAGTTGCAAGATAAACAGCATCCGCTTTCTTCGCTTTTGCTTTTAATTCTTTTACAACATCTTTCTTATCTTTACTTATTTTATAAGTTGCTTCAAAGTCATTATCAAAATCAACACCCAGACCGCCTTTACCGGTCGTCGCTAAATCTCGTATATGACCTTTTGAAGAAACAACCTCAAAATCCTCACCAAGATACTTCTCAATTGTTTTAGATTTTGAAGGTGACTCAACAATTACTAAATTTTTCATAGCCAACACTCCTTAGTTTATATATTGGATAAATCTTCGAGGTTTGTCAACACCTCGGCTCCCTCCTGGATCAAAAGATTGCATCCGACTCCTGAAATATCATCCAGATTATGAGGAAGACATACAACCCTTCGATTTAATTTCAATGCTTCATTAACCGTATGCATCGTCCCACTTCGCGCTAAAGCACTCATCACATAGATGCTTTGTGATAAAGCTGCAATCAAACGATTTCGAAATGGAAAATAATGCTTTTGTGGATGCACACCTATCGGATACTCCGAAATCACAAGATGCTTTTGTTTCATAACATCAAAAACTTCGCGATGCTTAAATGGATAACATATATCTAAACCACACCCTACCACAGCTATCGATTGAAAATCAAGTGCACACCGATGCGCCATGATATCAATGCCGTAAGCCAGACCCGAAACAATGGTATAGTGTTCCCTTACATTACGAACAAATAATTCAGTCATTCTTAGAGCGTATTTACTTGGAGTTCTCGAACCCACTACTGCAATACAACGGCTATGGAGTAACGAGAGATTCCCTTCATAAAAAATAACGAAGGGTGGATCGTCCAACTCATAAAAACACTTTGGATAATCTCGATCTCCATAACAAATATAGTTTCCTTGATATTCATATGAGGGAACCCTTTTTCCCTCATGAATGAAACGACATATACTAGAATAATCCCCTCTTAAATGGATTGCAAGATTTTTTAAGTAATTTCTCACATTATCACCATTATTAGTTAAGCAATAAAAAAAACAAGACCTAAATATCAAACGATATTTGTGTCTCGTCTTTAAATCGAAAAGATTTTCGATGAATGGGACAACGACCAAACTTGAGAATTGCTTCTTTATGTTGTTTCGTCCCATATCCTTTGTGTTTCGCAAAACCATACTCTGGAAACTCAAGGTCATAAACTTTCATGAGCCCATCTCGA
Source organism: Erysipelothrix sp. strain 2 (EsS2-7-Brazil) (assembly GCF_016617655.1). NCBI lineage: Bacteria > Bacillati > Bacillota > Erysipelotrichia > Erysipelotrichales > Erysipelotrichaceae > Erysipelothrix > Erysipelothrix sp. strain 2 (EsS2-7-Brazil). The sequence goes on along the minus strand of NZ_SCFT01000006.1, from coordinate 32,075 downwards.
ACCGTTTTAGCCAAAATACTTGCGGCAGCTATCGAAAGCGAACGTGCATCCCCTTTAACGATTGCTTCACACGGAACCGTGAGGTCATCTAAAGGCATGGCGTCGGTTAACACAATATCTGCTTTGCTCTCAAGAGCAATTTTTTTCATAGCATTTTGAGTTGCTCGATAAATATTATCACGGTCGATGACATCCACTGGAATAATCTCTGTAAATGTCCATAATGCATTGGATTCAATAATGGAAACCAACGCATCGCGTTGTTTTTCACTTAATTGTTTAGAATCATTAATACGAGCGTCATAAAATCCTTTTGGGAAAATAACACCCGAAACAACACAGGGACCAGCCATTGGACCTCTACCTGCTTCATCAATCCCAACAACAAGTTTTCCTTGCTCCCAGTAATTGATTTCAAATTCTTCTATAAGCGATCCCATGTAATGCGTCCAATCCGACCGTTTTGAATATCACTCAAAAACGCGACTCGTGTTTTATCGTCGTTCACCGTTCCACCTTCACCAAGAAGACCGCGATAACGTCCCACTTGGTCATAAAAATTATCAAAGGATTCAAGTTCATAACGACGCTTTAACTCTTCAGGTTTATACTGAATATAGTAATCACGAGCATAATCTGTAACCAATGCCATTGGATATCCTGTATCTTTTACAGAGCCAATCACAGCACAAATAATCCCCATTTCCTCCGATTCAAATTTAGGCCACAACACACCGGGTGTATCAACCAATTCAAGATCTTGGGTTACTTTAATAAGCTTTAACGATTGGGTAACACCCGGTCTATTTTCAACACCTGCAGCCTTTCGGGCTGAGATTTTATTAATAACACTGGATTTCCCAACATTTGGAACACCTACAATTAATGCACGTGCGGTTCGAGGACGAATTCCACGACATTTATCGCGTTCACGTTTCTCTTTTAAGACGATATCCGTCTTTTCAATAATCATTTTACGTACGGGATCGTTAATCACATCCACCAAAAGTACGACATTACCTTCCGATTCAAGCTTTTCAACCCACATTTCACTCTGTTTTGGGTCCGCTAAATCTTTTTTTGTCAAAACAATAAGACGTTTCTTTTGTCCAATTGACCGTGACAAAACAGGATTTCGAGTCGACATCGGTGCACGAGCGTCACGACATTCGATGACAAAATCAACGACTTTGATTTGTTCTTCAATCAAGCGAATCGCTTTTGCCATATGACCCGGAAACCAATGTACCTGTGACATCAAATCACGCTCCTATTTTCCTACTGTTCTTATTTTGTTAAATGGTATAAAGACAAAGACATCTTTACTTTTAATTGCTTCACGTTTAAAGGTTCCATAATCTCGAGAATCACTTGAACGAATACGGTTATCCCCTAGCATAAAATACTCACCTTCGGGCACCGTTATCGGACCAAAATCGCGAGAAAACTCTTTCCCTGTCGACGTCATTTCACGTACGTAATCTGTATCCAAGAAAGGTTGTTCAACTTCTTTCCCATCGATATATAATTTTTCATCACGTATTTCCACAACTTCACCTGGCAAACCAATTACACGCTTCACAATATGTTTTTTCTGTGAATCAAGATAGAGCACAAGAACATCAAAACGCTCTGGATCTTTCATTTTCATGCTTAAAATATTTGAAAAGCCTAATTCTTTATCGTTAAGACTCGGGTACATGGATAACCCTTCTACCCGAACAGGACGCGCAATAAATTGCGTTACTAAAATAACCAAAACAAGACTGATTACCATACTTTTAATAAAGTCTTTAACCGCAATTAAAAACTTATCATCGCCTTTATTCATTTCATACCCTCCCTACAATAAAGAAAAAGCCGTATAAATACGGCTAATACTAACGAATTTCTTTAATACGTGCTGATTTACCTGAACGGTCACGTAAGTAGTATAGTTTTGAACGACGTACTTTACCTTTACGTAATACAGTTACGCTGTCAATAATAGGTGAGTTGATTGGGAATGTACGTTCCACACCAATTCCTGATGACATTTTACGAACTGTAAATGATTCTGAAATACCTGTTCCTTGAGTTTTAATAACAACACCTTCAAATGCTTGAATACGTGTTTTTCCACCTTCTTGGATTTTAACGTCTACGCGTACTGTACATCCAGGACGGAATTCAGGAATGTCGTTACGTAATTGTGACTTTGTAATTTCTTGTACTAATGCTAATGACATAGTAATTCTCCTTTTTCTGTCTATATATGTTAAAACTGGTTCATAATGATTCCAACAGCGGAACCAGAGTGCTTTAAGCCTATATAATTTATCATAAACAGCTTAAATAATCAAGTAAAATTTTTCTAGGCTTTAAACATTGCTCTTATCAATATTTTGAAATCTCTGACATTGTCAATTTGAAATGAGATTATCTTTGAGATTCTTTTAAATATAGTTTATAAGACGTTTCTATTTACCCATAAAACGAGAGAGCATCTTCATTTGCTTCTGCATTTTTTCGTATTGGCTTAAAAGACGGTTCACGTCTGTTGTAGAGGTACCCGATCCTTCAGCAATACGACGCTTGCGTGTAGAACGAATAATTTTAGGATTGTTACGTTCTTCCGGAGTCATACTTAGAATCATTGCCTCAGTTTTTTTCATTGTACTTGATGCATCTGCGTCATCAATTTGACCTGCTAATTGATTCGCTCCTGGCATCATTTTCATTAGACCTGATAATGGACCCATTTTTGAAACTTGTTGTAATTGAATAAGCATATCATCAAGTGTAAATTGACCCTTCATCATGCGTTCCGCTGAACGTTCAGAAGCTTCGATATCCATTTTTTCTTGCGCTTTTTCTACAAGACTTACGATATCACCCATCCCTAAAATACGAGAAGCGGTACGATCTGGATAAAACTCATCCAACTCATCAATACCTTCCCCAACCCCAACAAACTTTACGGGAACTTGAGTCATGTATCGTACTGAGAGAATTGAACCACCACGCGAATCACCATCAAATTTAGTAGCAACAAGACCTGTAATGTTGAGTTTTTCTTTAAATCCATTCGCAACATGAATAACATCTTGACCACTCATTGCATCAACACTTAATAGAATTTCATCTGGTTTTGTTAGCGATTGAATATCGACAAGTTGTTGCATTAATGCTTCATCAATTTGTAATCGACCTGCAGTATCAATGAGAATAAGATCGAAATCCTTACCGTGTGCAAGCGCATTTTTTACCACCTCAACTGGGGTGCTGTTTTCTTGCGCATATACTTCCACACCGATTTGTGTTCCCAGGATTTTCAGCTGTTCAATTGCAGCAGGACGCGCTAAGTCTGCGGCAACCAACAAGACTTTTTTTCCTTCTTTGTTGAGCTTGTTTGCAATTTTCGCAATTGTCGTTGTTTTCCCTGAACCTTGCAAACCAACCATCATTAAAATTCCGGGTTTTTGATTAAAGCTAAGTTCGGATTTTTCTTCACCTAAAATCTCAATTAATTTGTCATTCACAATCTTGACAAACATTTGTGAAGGTTCAACATCGCGCGTCACTTTCATTCCAAGCGCTTCGCTGCGCGTATGTTCTAACAGTTCATTAATTACTTCTAAACTTACATCTGCTTCTAAAAGTGAAATTCGAATCTCACTTAATGCATCGGTAATATTTTTTTCGGAAAGTTTCCCCTTTCCGGTCATATTTCTAAATGTATCTTGTAATCGGTTTGTTAAATTATCGAATGCCATAACTTCCTCCTATAAGAACGATGGTGTATCTTCTTGTTTTTTCTTTGTAACTTCTACTACTTCGATGTTTTTAATTGCTTCATCAACCAGCGCATCAATATCAAGTCCCTCTTCAAAACGTAAAATCTTGTCCCCATGCGGTTTTGTTGTAGGGTTTTTCGGTGTAAAGATTGTACAGCAATCTTCAAATGGCAATATTGATGTTTCATAGGTATCAATCTTACGTGCGAGGTCAATTATCTCTACCTTATCATAAGTAATGAGAGGGCGTAAGATCGGTAATGTCCCAATATTTGTGATTTCTTTCATACTATGTAGTGTTTGTGATGCAACTTGACCAAGACTTTCACCATTGGCAATTGCAAGACAATTACGACGGAATGCAAGACGTTCCGCAATACGAAGCATGAAACGACGCATCATCGTAATGGCATAACTCTCTGGAACTTTTTTATAAATTTCCAGTTGAACATCAGTAAAAGGTACTACATTAATACGAATGTGATCTTGGTAATTTGTAAGTTGTTGGGCAAGGTCCATAACTTTCTTTTGCGCCTCGTCAGAAGTGTATGGCGGTGATGCAAAGTGGATTGCTTCAATACGAACCCCACGCTTCATCATCAAGTAAGCAGCGACCGGCGAATCAATTCCCCCCGAAAGCATCACCATAACTTTACCTTGAATCCCTACTGGATATCCACCAGCACCTTCAACGCGCCCCATCATGATATATGCTGAGTCACTTCGAACTTCAATGATAATCCCCACATCCGGCTTACGAACATCCACTTTGAATTCTGTTGTTTGTAAGATTTTGGTTGCAACATGGCGATTAATAACGTCAGAAATATGTTCATAGGATTTGTCATGACGACGAGCAATCACTTTAAACGTCGATTTGCCTTCTTCTTTTTGAATCATTTCTGCAGCGACATTCGCAATAACATCCAAATCTCGCTCAACTTTAACTGCAAGTGAAAAGGAACTTAAACCAAACACATGGCGCAGTTCATCACTAACAGCCAATCCATCTTCTCCATTTAAAGTAATATACAGACGATCGTATGTCTCACGATACGTTAGATTCGGAAATGCTACCAATTGCGAACGAACATTACGCACCAATTGTGCCGTAAAATTACGTCGGTTTTTCCCTTTTGTTGAAAGTTCACCATAACGGCAAACAATAAATTCATAGTTAGTGTTGTACATAATTTTTTATCTCCAATATTGTTTCACAAACTTTTTCGAGTTCTTCCATTGTCGTTAGGTGTGATAAACTGATGCGAACACTTGTAAGTGCGCATGTTTCATCACAGCCCATGGCTTTTAATACATGAGAAGGTTCCAACGACTTCGAATTACACGTACTCTGTGCTGATACGTATATGCCTTTTGCATTTAAGCCATTCATCATTATTTCCGATCCAACATTTAAAACTGACATGTTAAAGATATACGGTGAACCGTGAATATCTGAGTTAATGTGGATGTTTTCCATTCCATCGAAAGTATCGTATAAAAATTTATTCATGCGTATTATATCATTAAATGAGCGTTTGTGGTCCTCAACTGCCAATCGGAGTGTTTTCGCCCACAAAATTGCGGAAACATTATCTAAAGTTCCTCCACGCAATCCACCTTCTTGCTGTCCCCCATTAATCAGTGACAAACACTTAACATTTGCTTTTTTAACGAGCAATCCACTCCCCTTCAAACCATAAATTTTATGTGCAGAATAAGAAACACTATCAATTTGTTTCATGGGGAAATCATGGCGAGCGAGCGCTTGAACACCGTCAATATGAACATACGCACTCGAATATTTTTTCGTTATACGCGCCACTTCTTGAACATCAGTAATACTTCCAACTTCATTGTTAACAGCCATAACTGTGACAAGAACTGTATCTTTTCGAAGTTTTTGCTTCAATTCATCAAGTGAGATACATCCTTTTGTATCAACACTGAGATAATCAACTTCAAATCCAAATTCATCTTTTAATTGTTGCACAGCACCCATGACGGAGCTGTGTTCAACACATGTTGTGATGATATGTTTACCACGATGACGGTTTGCAAGGGCAATTCCCTTAATTGCAGTACTGTTTGATTCACTGGCTCCAGACGTGAAAAAAATCTCATGAGGGAGTACACCAAGCATTTTTGCTAATGCATCACGAGATTGCACTACAAGATCAGACACACGCTGGCCACCATAATGAAGTGAATCAGCATTTTCGTAATATTTTTCCATAATCACCAACGCATCCTTCAAAATTTCTGGACGCGTCGGTGTTGTACTTGAATAATCTAAATAAATTGGTTTATCGTGCGCTTTTTGCATTGTCACGAATCATCTCCTCATAAGCCGTATTCGGTCTATATCGATCAATAGAATTAATGATTGTAGTCAAACTCTGTGTATAATCACCACTATTGAAGGATAACTCTGCACGGGTTAATTCGGCATCGATATCGGGAACAAAAGCTCTAAATTTGTTTGCATAAACAATTGCATTTTCACACATGTCGACTACACCCACCAAGTTATTGACGTTGTTGTGTAGTTTGTAGATATAATCGATTGCCTCATCAACTGTAGCGTTTAAGAGTTTAACATCGATTACATCTTGACCTAGCATTTCTTTCACTTGATCAGTATATTTATAAGCACGTTCTAAATCCGAAGCATATTTATCGGAAATCGAAGGCAATGAACGTTTTTGAATTCTTACTTGAACATCATTAATGATAAGATGGAGCTTAAGTAATTGCTTCGTTGCGCGCACTTCATCTGCATTCGCACGTTCTACTTTTTCATTCATGGCAAGATACTCATCTTTAAGCATTGAAACATCTTGACCAAGTTCTTGCAGCGAAATAAGAATCGTTGAGGCCGGGATTTTTTCTTCCTCGATCATTCTTGAAACCTTCACACCGGATTCACTAAATTCTTGAATGCGTTGTGAGAATACGCCAACATTTTCAGTATACCCGTCGAAATTAAAACGCGTCTCAACTTTATGTGCATCCTTGCACATCTTACTGATGCTATCCACAAGAAACTCTAAGTTCTCAAACACTTCTTCACTTAACGCATCAACCTCACGTTGTGCTTTGTCTTCTTTTTGAATTGAGAGGGCAAGTTGTTCAAGTCGCTTTTGACTTTCCTTAAGACTCGTCCGTGACTTTTCAATTTCGCCTTGACCAATATTAATCAAGTCATCTTTAAGGATCTCACTTAAAACACCAATGTTTTTAGGAACTTCAAGATGCTCTACAAAAACTCCGTTCTGACGAACACCTTGATAAAGTTTTGAGACTTCATCCAGCAATTGTGGAATTAATCCTTTAGCGTGCTCATAAAGTTTGGGAATCTCTGTAATTTTAATTTCTAGATTATCAATTGAAGCACGTGTCTCTTCACTGATTTCCTGAGCTTTCATGAAATCAGATGCATACATCCATTCTTCAAAAACCGAAAAGTTTTGTTCAATTTCTTTAATTTGATCTTCAATTGTCGGGAATGCATCCCCCAATCCCGATGTATTTTCAATCGCATTTTTTTTCAATTCTCTAAATCGATCTTTTAATGTTGTAATCTCCATGCGTTGACGTGTTTCTTGCTCGAGTAACGTTTCGAGATTATCATTTAGGGAAACCGTCTGTTCCATGGATTCAGTAATCAATACATCCAAACGTGTTAAGTGTTTTGAAGCTTCTTTTAGTTTCCCAAATGCAAGTGCATCTTCAGAATCTGCAAGTGCATCTGAAATTTCTTCTTGACGTGCATTGATCTCACTAAACTCCGCCTTGCACTCTGAAACTTTTTTCTCAACATCCGGGTTTAATTTAGCCAACCCATTTGCTTTGTTTATTTTGAACAACACAGGAATACTCATGAGCTCGTTGTATCGCACCTCTAAGGTTTCAAAGGCTTTATTCAATCGACGTTTTTTAGCCATACGTATGTAGACAAAAACCCCAATGATTAACAGCACTAGGACAACAGCAATTATATATTTGTAGTCATTCATAAACTTTAATATCATCTGAAAATTCATACGTTCACCTCGTTGAATTTATTGTACCATAGATAGCTTAGTTCTTAAATGTGTTTCGTTGACTTTTCACCTCAATTTAGGTATATTATATAAGCGTCATATTTTTAGTGCAGCACGCAAAGTTATTAGCCACGTGTTTATCCCGCGGCAGGAATCAAAGTACCTACGCTGTACAGGGAAACGATTATAGATAAACTCAACTAGTAATAATTTGTGGAACTCGCTAATGACATATTAGGAGGTCAGTATTATGGCAAGAATTAAAGGTCCAGTTTGGAAAAAAGCACGTCGTTTAAGTTTCTCAATCCTCGAAACAGGTGAAGAGCTACAACGTCGCGATTATGCACCAGGACAACATGGTAAAGCACGTCGTCCAAAATTATCAAACTACGGTTTACAATTACGTGAGAAACAACGTATTCGTTATACATATGGAGTTACTGAAAAACAATTCTATAACACATTCAAAAAAGCTTCAAAACTTGAAGGTGTTGCAGGTCACAACTTCTTATTCATGTTAGAATCACGTTTAGATAACGTTGTATACCGCATGAACTTATCACGCACACGTCGTGGAGCGCGTCAATTAGTTAACCATGGTCATATCTTAGTAGATGGAAAAAAAGTTGATATTCCTTCATACATTGTAAAACCTGGTCAAACAATTGAAGTTAAAGAATCTTCACGTTCAATGGCAGCAATCAAAGATGCTTTAGAAGCTAATGTATCAATGGTTGATTATGTTACATTTGACAAAGATAAATTCAAAGGTGAATACAAACGTTTACCAGAACGTAGCGAATTAAACCAAGAAATTAATGAAGCATTAGTTGTTGAATTCTACAACCGTTAATCTTCATAATCCTAAAACTTCCTCAATGAGGAAGTTTTTTTTATGAGTATTTGAACACAAAGAAAAAACCATTCAATTATTTAGAATGGTTTTCTTTAAATCGTATGCTACTCATCGTCTTCTTCGGTTTTATCTACTACTTCTTCTTTTTTAGGTTCCTCTTTTTTTGAATCATCTTTATTGGATTTGGATTCCTCTTTTTTAGGTTCCTCATATTTTAATTTAAACTGAATAAACTCTCGTTGTGTTTCAAGTTTTGTATTATTACGCCATGAAACCAGAATATTCAATGTTACTTCTGGAACATCCACTTCCCCAGCAAGACTGATCCCACCCATATAGTTACGATCTTTTCGAACTTGCCCTGGAACTAAATTATATTCCGAATCAAAAATACCCGCAGTTGGCATCATTTTATCCGCATGGTAATCTTCGTTGTTTTCTAGAACAACAATTTCTACACCATACATGGCAATCTTTGGCTTATCAATCACAACGCCATAGACATATAAATCTTCATGTTTTTCAATGGTCGCCGAAATATCAAAGAAACGTGATGACTCAACAAAACGGTCATTATCGTTAATTGCATTCCAATAAGACTCATACCGTTTCAATTTTTCAGTATAGAGTTTTTTTTCATTCACTGAACACCCTGTTAACAACATCATGCTCAAGAGTACCAAAAATAGTTTTTTCATATTATACCTCTTACGATTTAGTTTGTGTGGTTAAAGATATGATACGTCTTCTTACCGCGGCGTACAACGGTCACTTCTTTACCAATTGCATTTTCCTTAGAAACGACAAAATTTGTATCACTCACAACTTCGCCATTTACGCGAATTGCTCCACCTTCAATGAGCTGACGTGCTTCACGCTTGCTTGGACATACTTTAGTATTAACCAGTAACTCAACAATATTTTCATCAGCCGTTACTTCAATGGATGCACTGTCTGCAAACACTTGACGAATTTGGTCAACGGTTAGCTCTTGTACATTACCTGAAAAGAGTGCGTTGGTGACACGTTCTGCCATTGCAAGACCTTCCTTACCGAAGACAACTTCTGTTAATTCCTTTGCAAGTTCCTTTTGCGCAAGTCTTAAATGTGGTTCTTTAATAAATGACGCTTCGATTGCTTGAATTTCTTCAACACTCTTAAACGAAAGACGTTTTAAGAAATCAATCACATCGTCATCACTTGTATTAATGAAGAATTGATAGAAACTATAAGCATCCGTACGGTTTTCATCCAACCAGATATTTTGACCTTCACTCTTACCGAATTTTGTGCCATCTGATTTCATGATTAAGTGTGAGGTAATACCAAATACTTCAGCTTCTGGCCCTTCAACCTTACGAATTAGATCTGCACCACTAACAAGGTTTCCCCATTGATCAGACCCACCAATTTGTAGTTCAATACCATAGTTTTTGTATAAATGAAGGAAATCAATCGATTGTAAGATTGTATATGAGAATTCTGTAAAAGAAATTCCAGTGCTTAAACGCTTTGCAATCGTATCTTTTGCCAACATATTACTTACGCTGAAAAATTTACCATAATCACGTAAGAAATCAAGAACGGTTAAATCTCCCAGCCAATCACGATTGTTTACAATCGTAACTGGATTATTATCACTTGAGAGAATACGTTCAATCTGAGCCCCAATACCATCTACATTTTTTTGTAAGTCTGCATCATCGAGCATTGAGCGTTCTGTTGTAGGACGTGGGTCACCAATCATCCCGGTTGCGCCTCCAACCAATGCAATTGGCTTATGACCTTGCATTTGGTAACGCTTTAATAAAATTAGTTGTTGAAGATGACCGACATGGAGGGAATCCGCAGTTGGATCAAACCCACAATATAGCGTAATTGGCTGCTCTAATCGTTTTTCCAACGCTTCATAATTGGTAACATCCTTAACAAGACCACGCCAGTTTAATTCTTCTAAAAAATTCATTTTCTTTTCCACCTTTATTTTTCTTGTGTATCAAATAACATTTTAATTTTTAAATAATATCGCTGCATAATATCAAGCATGCATGTGACCGCTAAAAGCGTTGTCGCATCATGAGGATATATATACCCAGATGCACAAAACTTATCAAGCTCTGGCCACTTATCTTCTTTAAAAATCAAGTTCTTAGCTAAAAATTGTGTTTTTAATAATGCTTGTTCTCCATTATGCATTAAAACCGCTTGATCATCATGACGACTCATAATATAGAGTAACGTTGATGTAATCGATTTATTTTTTTGTAAGAACGGAACGTATTGATTAAATACTTCGCGCATTCCGTTATTTAAGATTTCATAGCGCTTCGGTTCCTCAGTGAACATATTATTCTGAGTAAACCCTTCACTTATTTTTTTAATTTGTTTCGTTATATCTGCATAGCCTCGTGAATTAATAAATGCAAACATTACTGTGCTGGTAATGAATACGGTATAGTGGTAGGATTGCTGATTTAAAACGGCACGTTGAATCTTCGTTTCAACTTCGTTTTGGAAACGAGCAATATCAACCGTACTTGTGCTATTCACTGAGAATATCCGTTGCATTTCATCTTTGTATGTACGAACAAGATGAATAAACTTTTCGAAATTCATTTGTTCATTACTGCCACGATAATTGGGACCATACATACCAAACCCCATTGTTTTGGTAAATGAACTCACATACCCATAAACTAAGATGTTCGACAGAATTGTCTGTTTATCACCTTTTACAATATAACCTTCAACTCGTTTAGTATAATTATCAATGTATTTTGGATCTTCTACAATATCATTCATCAATTCTTCAAGCGAGGACTTATAGTAGTCATCAAGTCTATTTTTATATCCCAGCGCTTCACGGGTCCACTTTTGATCACAATCGAACACATCACTATCAATTGCAAAGCCTAATGGATGGTGATCTTCATAGTGAACCAAAATATCTTTGACCGTTTTTGCGCTTTCGTCCAGTTTAATGTAGAACATTAGTCCTTCTTCATCAAACGTATACGACCAAGATTCCATATTGAATCGTTCCCAAAGCTCAAAAAAGATGGTGAATACTGCATAGGACACAATGTTACGTTGGCGATCTTCCCCCGCAAAAGACCCACCTAAAACAAGGAGGGATCCATTCTGCCCTTCAATCATACTTTTCATGATACCATTACGTTTTTCACGTAACTCACGAATTGATTCAGATGTTAATTGAACAATATTCATAATAATACCTCTTTCAACATATAATATTCTACCATGAAATCATCGTTTAAGGTAATGTAAAACTCAAAGAGCCATAAAAAAAAGGCAATACGCCTTTTTTTCGGAAAAATATTATTTAACAAGGGAAATCTGTAACCATATTTATTTTTAAGGAGAAGAAATATAGTCATTGTAAACAAAATGTTTACGTGTATAGAATACAAAAACATTATGGTATGAATTCGCCGAAACTGTGTTAATTTGTGTGAGCCGGTTTAAAGATAGAAATCATGACTGTAGGAACCACCATAATAGCTCCGAAAATAAAGATAACCGTTTGAATTGGCATCTGTTCAACGAGAATCCCTGAGACAAGTGGTGTAATGATTGCCGAGAATCCAATACTCATTGAAATCGAGAACATCTGTGCTGTTGAACGTAAATGACTTGGTGATTCTCTAAAAATTAAATCTTTTTGTGCCACCAGAATAAGTGGGAATGTGATTGCTTGAAGTGTTGATAGGACAATAATTTGGAACACAGATGTCGCCATGCCATAGGTTATCATTCGAATGATCATAATCATACTGGAAAAAACCATTAAGTTTTTGCCACCGTATTTTTTCAGTAGGGCGCCCCCCACTAACATCAGTGGAATCTCACTGAGTGCCTCCACAAACCATTTTACCCCAACATCTTGAGCATTACCCCCAAGATGAAACATATAATCCGTAATGGTAATTGAATCCACATTGATTACAAAATAGGTCAGTGTAAAAACAAGAACCAAATACATGTAACGTTTATTCGTGAAAAGTACTTTTAAATCTTTAAAACTGAGTGTCGTCGCCACACCATCCCGACTTTGTTTGGACGCATCTTCAAGTTTAAAAGAATAAAAAATAACCACAAAACTTAAAATGCCAGACAAATAGCCTAATGATGCATAACCATAGCGATGGATAAAAAATCCAGACACGAGAGATGCTAAGGCCCACCCAAGCGAACCAAAACTCCGAATAAAGCTAAATTGATGATAAATGCCATCAACTTCCAACACCCATGTCTCAAAAAGATTCGAAAGAATTCGAACAACACCTGCCATCGTTCCTACTAAGAAGAAGTGATAATAAAAATTATGTATATTTATACAGTAGGAAAGCATCCCTGTTGCCGCTAAAATAAATGTTCCGTAGATAAAAAATCGCTTAATCGTTCCAAATCGATCACATAAATAACCGGATAGAATTTGGCCTACCATCGCAATGATGGCTAGAAAAGAAAGAATAAGTCCCCGTTGTGATGCCGAATAACCAAGATGCGTTAAAAAGGGCACTACTTGCGGAAACAACAATCCATGTGAAGCATACATCAAAAACATAACAGCACTAAAATTGATAATCTTTGATTTATTAGACATTTTTATACCTCATACACTCTAAGCCTCATTATACCATTTATTTCTCTAATGTTTTCACCAATTGGGCCAAAAAAACCCTAATCGCGATTAGGGTTCATAATTGCATTTTCAGTAATAATAACATCACAACGAATATCATGATCTTGTTGGAATGGAATATCTGTTTCTTGAAACGAATACGCAACACCAATTTTTATTGCATTAATACCTTTAAGAAAACGATCATAATAACCGCCACCATAACCAATACGATAACCTTGTCTATTAAAAGCAACCATGGGTACGATTACCACATCAATTTCATCTGCTGAAATTTTATGATTGGTTGTGGGTTCAAGAATCCCCATCACCCCAGGTTGTAACTGTTCAAAACCTGTTATCGTGTAGAAGTCCATCGATTCTCCTTTAATTTTAGGCAAACAAATTGTATAGCGATCATCCCAAAATAACGTTTCCATCATTCCATAAGTATCCACTTCATGATTAAATGCAGCATAAAGTGCAATTGTTTGATGCCCTTCTAAACGATCCATTACAGCATTATGAATTACGCTATCCCAGGGAGCACGCATCAGCACATCGTATTGCTTGCGCTTCTCTAAGACTCCCTGAGCAATCGTTTTTTTATCCAACAGAGCCTTCCATCTCCATTTTCATAAGTTGATTTAATTCAACCGCATATTCCATCGGTAATTCCCGAGTAAAGGGTTCCAAAAATCCCATAATAATCGTTTCAGACGCTTGTTCTTCACTTAATCCCCGACTCATAAGATAGAAAAGTTCTTCTTCAGAAATCTTCGACACACGCGCTTCGTGTTCAATGATGGACGCATTGGTATCGACAACATTGACTGGCATGGTATCACTCATAGAAAGCGGATCTAGTATCAACGTATCACACTCAATTTTAGTTTTCGCATTTATTGAATTTTTATCATGGTGCACAATACCTCGATAATTCACAGTACCACCATTGCGTGATACTGATTTTGAGATAATGGTACTTTGAGTATTGGGTGCTTTATGAATCATTTTCGCTCCAGCGTCTTGCCATTGATTAGCCCCCGCAACAGCAATAGAGATGGTCATACCTTTAGCATATTCTCCAATTAAAACACACGAAGGATATTTCATAGTTATATAAGCACCAATATTACCATCAATCCACTCCATCATTCCGTGTGCCTCAACTTGGGCACGCTTTGTGACAAGATTGTAAACATTTGATGACCAATTTTGGATGGTCGTATAACGACATTTAGCATTTTTATGAACAAATATCTCCACGACTGCAGCATGCATTGCATCTTTTTTGTAAATCGGTGCTGTACACCCTTCAACATAATGCACATCGGCGCCTTCATCCACTATAATCATGGTTCGTTCAAACTGCCCCATTTGCTCAGCATTAATTCTAAAATAGGACTGCAATGGTTTATCCAATGTTACTCCTTTTGGAATATAGATAAACGATCCTCCAGACCATACCGCTGTATTCAATGCCGCAAACTTATTATCATTGTAAGGTACAAGCTTTCCAAAATATTCCTTTACAATTTCAGGATGTTCGCGCAATCCCGTATCCATATCAAAAAATAAAACCCCTTTAGATTCCACTTCCTGAAGCATGCTTGCATAAACGACTTCGGAATCATATTGAGTCGCCACACCTGATAAATATTTAGCTTCTGCTTCTGGAATTCCAAGACGATCAAAAGTATTGCGAATTTCTTCAGGAACATCCTCCCACGTGCGCTCCACTTGGTCACTCGCACGCAAGAAATAGATGTATTCATCAAAATCTACCTTAGAAAGATCTGCACCCCATGAAGGCATTTTTTGCTCCTTAAAGGATTCATAAGCCTTTAAGCGTATTTCAAGCATCCACTCAGGTTCATTTTTAAGCCGTGAAATTTCACGCACCACTTCTTCATTTAAACCTTTATCAAATGCTACAACACTTTCGATTTCATCATGAAAACCGTATTGATATTCTTCGTTTGGTAAGCGATCGCGATCATCAATTTTCTCTTCACTCATCTTTATCCCTACTTTCTTCAATAATATCCGTCAAACCACGCCACCCTAACGTTGCGCACGTAATCCGATTCGCTTGTCGCCCAACATTTTTAAACGCAACCGCTTCTTGAAGAAGCTCCTCATCAAAAGATTCCAGATGAATCATTCGATTATATTCAGCAATAATCTTTTCGGCTTCTTCTAAAGTCTTCCCTTTCACAAGCTCGGTCATAATTGAGGCAGCGGAAGTCGCAATTGTACACGCTTGACCATCAAAACAAACATCTTCAATAACGCCATTTTTAATGGATGCTTGAATGGTTAAATCATCAATACAGGAATCCGTACTGACACGTTTTTTTGTATATGCTTCGTCGGTCCGCTTATTTCGTGGATTTTCATAATGATCCATAATTAGTTGTCGAAGAAAACGGGGATCTTCAAAATAATTCATTTTATCACTCCAAATCTATAGATAGAGGTCGATACATTTTTCCAACGTAATCGTCTCTAACGCTTTTATCAATTTCGTAACATCCGCATCATTATTATAAAAATAGAATGAAATACGAACACTTTTTTCCATATTTAATGCCCCATTAATAAGTTTTGCACAATGCTCACCCGATCGAACGCTAATACCCTCACGATTGAGATATGCTGCAACATCCTGAGCAAAAATTCCCTTCACACTAAATGTAATAAGCCCCATATCCGCATGTTGATTATAAACCGTTATATGATCCATCGCATTCAATGCATCCAATGCACGTTGATGAAGTGGCAAGATAATTGCGTGAATGCGCTTCATACCAAATTGAGTTAAATAATCAAGTGCTGCGCCAAAACCAAGCACGCCCTCAATATTCGGTGTACCTGCTTCAAATTTCGCAGGTCCAGATTTTAATTCCACGATGCCACAGGCATCAAAACGAATATTACTGCCGCCTCCATGGGAGATGGGATACATTTTCGTTTGTATTTCGGGTTTGACATAAAGAACTCCTACACCTGTAGGCCCCAGCATTTTATGCGCAGAAAACGCCATAAAATCAACATCTAAGTCTTTGACATCAATTGGCATATGTCCGATTGATTGAGCTGCATCAAGACAAAATAACGCGCCATGGTCATGTGCATACTTTGCGAATGATTTAATATCATTAACATATCCCAAAACATTGGATACATGAGCCATCGATACCAGTTTTACCTTATCGTGAAATGCACTCGAAAGCATTTCAAGTGTAA
This sequence comes from Erysipelothrix sp. strain 2 (EsS2-7-Brazil), assembly GCF_016617655.1. Lineage (NCBI taxonomy): Bacteria > Bacillati > Bacillota > Erysipelotrichia > Erysipelotrichales > Erysipelotrichaceae > Erysipelothrix > Erysipelothrix sp. strain 2 (EsS2-7-Brazil). The sequence continues at coordinate 15,500 of NZ_SCFT01000006.1, read as the reverse complement.
TATGACCCGCATCATCCAGGGGAACAAATTCAACTTTAAAACCAATTTCTTCCGCCATTGCATACCAAGGAAGAATATTGGATGCGTGTTCTGCTTGATTTAACAGCACCACGTCATCTTTTTTGAGATAATATTTAGCATACCCACTTGCAACAAGGTTTAAAGATTCACTCGCTCCCGAAGTAAAAATAATAGACTCCGGTGTTGTTTGAATAAAATCCGCTGTTTTCTTTCGAACGGCTTCATATAAATCACTGGTTTCAAGGGATGTATCATAATCTCCGCGATGAATATTGGAACTTAGACGTTCATAATAATCAACAACAGCATCAATAACACATTGAGGTTTTAAAGCTGTAGCGGCATTATCAAGATAACTAACATCTGGATGGTGCTTAAAAAAAGGAAAATCTTTTTTTATTGAATCCATTGTGTATTCACCTTCTCTGTAATTTCTTCTTTTAATTGTGTTTGAATCGTTTCATCATCAATTGCATCTACAATTGGCATGAGATAACCCATTATAATAAGACGCAAGGCATCCTCACGTGTTAAACCACGGGATTGAAGATAGTAGATGTGCTCTTCATTCGGTTGGCCCACAGAAGCCGCATGTGATGCTGCTACATCATTTTCATCGATAAGAAGCATCGGATACACTACACCATGAACATCTTCTCCTAAATTCATAATGCGACTCATTTGATGGGTTTCAGATCCTGAATTTCCTTTAGCAATACTTCCTATTACTTCTAGATTTAGACTTCCTTTATTAAGGACAATCGCATTACACTCAACCATTGCATAACTTTTACGGGCTTGATGATCTGCCTTTACCGTCCATTTTAGTTTATTAAAAGCAATCACTGCGCCTTTAAATTCACAATGACTTCCCAAACCAAGGTACTCAATATGGGTATATTTTTGATGGTTTCCTTGACTCATCTCACCATAGTTTGCGATTAAGTGCGCGTGTTCATACAACTTAATGTGCTCATTCACTTCCAAAGCTTCATCACTTTGATTGATCCACAAATATTTAAAATTCGCCTGTTCTGATACATGAAGTGTTAGATCAAGTGACCCTTGACCTTTCGCAATAATATAGAGGGTACCCGTTGCACGTTTAGGAATCGTAATGGATACTTTTTCTTCACCTTGAATATCAAGTACGATTGAATTCATCGGTTCCGTCAAGCTAAATTCCGTCATTATTTATCACCCATTGCTTCACGCACCGCACATGTTCCAAGGACACTTGGACGTTTTGTCGCTTTCTCTTTTTCAAGCGTTCTTTCAATCCAATCGTAACCTTCGCGATCAATTTTACTTACAAGTGTTTCATCCGAACTTAATACAATACGACCATCAATCATGATGTGTGTATGAGTTGGTTGAATAAGCTCAAAGAACCGTTCATAATGACTTACAATAATTAATCCCATTTTTTGTTTATCTTGTTCCTCTTTTAATACCTTAGCAACCAGTGCGAGTGCATCAATATCAAGTCCCGAATCAATTTCATCCAACATCGCAAACCGTGGTTCTAACATAATCATCTGCAAGATTTCATTTCGCTTTTTCTCACCACCACTAAATCCTTCATTTAGGAAGCGATGTGCAAGATCTTCTTTCATTTTAAGACGTTCAATGCTGCCTTCCATGGACTTCACAAATTCAAATAAACCGATTGGTGTTTCACGACGCGCATTTAAAGCGGACTTTAAAAAATCAGAATTTGTTACTCCAGAGACTTCTTGTGGATATTGCATTCCTAAAAACAATCCGAGTTTACTGCGCTCATCCACTTCAAGTTCAAGAACATTGATATCATCTACATAAACAGATCCTTCCGTAATCTCGTAACGCGGATGACCCATTATAGCAGAAAGAAGTGTTGATTTCCCATTCCCATTGGGACCCATGATTGCATGGATTTCATTCTCATTAATCACAAGATTGACACCCTTGAGTATTTCTTTTCCTTCAATTGCTACATGTAAATTTTCAATTCTTAATTGTGCCATATTATCACTTTCCTCTACTTATATCTTAATTCTTATATTATAGCACAAGATTAATCCGAATAAGGCGACCATCGCTCACGAAACGTATTCGTAACGTGTTGCATTGACCCCTCAAATAACCTATAATTAATGAGACAAAAGGAGGATTGTAATGATTGACAATTTAAAAAAATATTGGTTTGTCGTCGTTATAGGTTTGGTACTGATTGTCGGTATCGGGTATTTTACTAAGGAACAGATGAACGCTGTTTTGAGCGGTAAAAAAGTAGACGGTAAAGATGTAATATATGAGGTTGCTGGGAGTGATTATACTGCAGATGCATATTATAATGAACTCTTAGAATCGAAAGGAACCGCAGAGATTTATAAATTATTCGAACGCGCTGTTCTTGATTCAATGGAAACAACTGAAGATATCGTTAAGAAATCTAAAGAAGAAGCTGAAACAGTTAAAACTAATGTTTCTGCACAAAATGGTGCAGCAGGGTTAGAACAATTGGATAAAGCCCTTGTTTCATTAGGTTATAAAGGTGTTGATGAAATGAACAAGTTTTATGAAAACTCAAATAAACTTGATGTTATTTTAGGTGATTACCTTGAAGCAAATTACGATCAATATGTGAAAGCATTTATCGAAGAAAATCAACCTCGTGTTGTAAGTCACATCCTTGTCAAGATGGACGATTCAAAAAATCCTACTGCTGAAGAAACAGCAAAAATGGAGAAAATTGATGCAGCTTTAAAAGAGGGTAAATCTTTTAGTGATGTTGCTATGGAATTTTCCGATGATGGAACAGCCCAAAATGGCGGTTTACTCGGATATATGGATAAAACATCAAGTTTAGTTCCTGAATTTATTGAAGGAGCTACAAGTATCAAGAAGGGTGAAACAACTGGGTGGGTTACTTCACAATACGGTCGTCATCGCATTACAGTTCAACAAGACTCTTTCGAAGAAATCAAATACGATAAAGATTTCTTAAAAGCAATATCAACAAATAATCCTAAAATCCAATATCAAGCAATCTGGGAAAAAGCAGAAGGCTTAGATATTAAGTTTGCGGATGATTCTGTCAAAGCAGATTTAATGGCATTTATGGGTCTAGGAGGTAATCAATAATGAAAAAACTTCTAGTTTCACTCCTCGCACTGCTGATGCTTGCGGGATGCAGTGATGCACGTGCAATGATTTCCACAGATGAAGAGATATTCTCTGTCGGAAGTGAAAAAATCACATCAAAACGTCTTTTTGATGTTATGAAACTCAGTGATGGTGGAATGACTGTTGTTAAGTCGGCACAAAATAAAATTACTGAAAATGTTGCGGATGCAGATGTAAAAGCAGAAGCAGATAAACGTCTTGAAGAGATCAAAGAAGTTTTTGGTGATCAACTTGAAGAACGTTTAAAACAAAGCGGTTATGAAAGTGTTGATGCTTTCATGGCACAAACTGTTTATCCTGAGCTTAAAATGACACATCTTCTTAAAGAAAAAATGGTTGCAGATTTTGAAGCATTAACGACAGAAAACGCACCCCGCAAAGCGCGCATTCTTCAATTAGAGAATCAAGAAAAAGCGGACGAAGCTCTTGAGAAAATTAAGGGCGGAGAAAACTTCGATGATGTCGCAAAAGATTACAAAGTTACGGGTTCTTCATATGATGGAAGTGCTAAAGTACACCTCTTGAAATCAGTGCAATATCCTCAAGAAGTTGCGGATGCACTTAAAAATGCAACTGAGCCTACATTATCTGGTGTTCTCAGTGATTCAAGTGATGACAGTAAATATATTGTTCAAATTATTGAAATCGATGCCAATCGATATCAAGATGAAACCATTGAAGCATTTGTAGGATCCAAAGATATCGTTAATCAATATCTTGCGCAACTCTTTGTGGATAATGGATTTAAAATCTATGACAAAGATGTTTATGATGCGGTAGCTGAAAAGTTCCCACAATACTTAAACATTCAAAAAGACAAAGACGCTAAATAAGCGTCTTTTCTTTATGCTATAATAGCGCTAGAGGAGGTCTACTATGACACTTTTTGAAAAAATTATTAACCGAGAAATCCCCGCAAAAATAATATGGGAGGACGATGATGTCATCGCATTTCTAGACATATCACAGGCGACTAAAGGCCATACCTTAGTTGTACCAAAGGTTGCGACAGAATCTGTACTCACCGCGACACCAGAGGTCGTCTCAAAGGTTAATTGCACGGCACAAATGCTTGCGTTAAACCTTATGAAAACCTTTGGCGCATCCGGTGTTAATATTTTGACGAACGCCAATGAAGTAAGTGGACAAACCGTCCCTCATTACCATGTTCATGTTATTCCACGCTATGACGTAGAGGAATTAAAATTTGTACCTGTACCCAATCATCATGACCTTGATGAAGTTTTCAAAATCTATCAAGATTACCAAAATAGTCAATAGAAACATAAAAGTATTGAGTTGTACATTCAATACTTTTTTTTATATCTTGGCACCGCAAGCATCGTCATTGAAAAAAATAATTTACTTATTATATAATCAAATTAGATCATACATATTCATGATTCGTATTGAATTCGCATAGATTCTCTATGTCGCTGAACTTCTTGATTTATTCAAAGAAGTATATCCTTATTTAGAAAAGGAGTAACTACATGAAAATAGAATTAGGTATCAGTACTTTTGGAGAAACAACACCCCTCGAACATACGGGCGTTGCCCCTACTCACGATGAACGCATTCGTCAGCTTGTTAAGGAAATTGAATTAGCCGACCGTGTCGGACTCGATATTTATGGCATTGGCGAACATCATCGCTCTGATTTCGCAGTTTCAGCCCCTGAGATTGTTCTGGCTGCAGGAGCCGTCAATACGAATCACATTCGTTTAAGTTCAGCCGTTACCGTCCTCTCTTCAATTGATCCTGTACGTGCGTATCAACAGTACGCAACCATCGATGCGCTATCTAACGGACGTGCCGAAATGATGGTAGGACGAGGTTCATTTACAGAATCATTCCCACTGTTTGGCTATGATTTAAAGAACTATGAGGCCCTCTTTACTGAAAAATTGCAGATGCTTCGTACCATCGTCGAAAACGAAACTGTTACCTGGGAAGGTCACCATACCCAATCCCTTGATCATACAGGTATTTATCCCCGTTCTGTCCAAAAAAACCTTCCTATTTGGGTCGCAACAGGGGGAAATGTAGAGTCAACTGTGAATATAGCGCGACAAGGCTTACCCATCACCTACGCGATAATCGGTGGAAACCCTTTACGCTTTAAATCACTGATCGAAGCTTACCACGCAATTGGGAAACAAATGGGATACCCGAAAGACCAGCTTCAAGTTGCAGCACATTCTTGGGGATTTATAGCGGATACATCGGAAGAAGCAAAAGATAACTATTTCTACCCCACGAAATTATTGATTGAAGCAATTGCGAAAGATCGCTCGAATTGGGTTCAAACCTATCGTCGTGAAGATTTTGACGTTGCGACAGGACCGGGTGGTGCGATGTTTGTAGGAAGTCCGGAAGACGTAACACCCAAACTCATCAAGATGATTGAAGACCTTGGGCTCAATCGATTCATGCTCCATCTCCCTATTGGGTCAATGGAACATGAAGATGTTCTTCATGCTATTGAATTGTTTGGAACACGTGTCGCCCCTGCTGTACGCGATTATTTTAAAGATAAATAACAATAAAAAAAACATCAACGATTTCGGTTGATGTTTTTTTCGCCTATTATTCCGCAGGCTTAACGTCTTCTTTTTTGACTTCCGGTTTTGGTAATAATGCTTTACGGGATACGTTTACACGGCCCTTTTCATCAATTTCCATAACCTTAACTTTAACGATATCCCCTAATTTAACGATATCTTCTGGTTTTTCAACACGACTATGATCCATTTTTGAAACGTGTAAGAGTGCATCCGTTCCCGGGAATAGATTTACAAATGCTCCAAATTTTTCAATACGCACAACCTTAGCATCATAGATTTCTCCAACTTCTGCTACACGTACGATATTTTCAATCATCGCTTTTGCTTTGTCAATTGAAGCTTGATCTGTATGGTAAATCACAACACGACCATCATCTTCAATATCAATTTTAACATCATTACATTCTTCAATGATTTGATTAATGATTTTACCACCTGCTCCAATAACATCACGAATTTTATCCGGTTTAATGTTCATTTGAGCAATTTTAGGTGCATATTCACCCACAAAGGTACGAGGTTCTGAAATCACGTCATCCATTGCAGCCATCATTTCTGCACGACCTTTTTTCGCTTGAGCTAATGCTTCACGAAGAATATCTTCTGATAAACCTTTAATTTTGATATCCATTTGAAGTGCTGTAATCCCTTGTTTTGTTCCAGCAACTTTAAAGTCCATATCTCCAAAGTGATCTTCCATTCCTTGAATATCTGTTAGGATGGTGTAATCTTCACCATATTGAACAAGACCCATCGCAATTCCACTCACTGCCGCTTTAACAGGAACACCTGCTGCCATCAACGCTAATGAACCCGCACAGATACTTGCTTGAGAAGAAGAACCGTTTGACTCAAGAACTTCCGCTACTAAACGAATTGTATATGGGAATTCCTCTTCAGAAGGAATAACATAGGATAGAGCACGCTCACCTAAAGCACCATGGCCAATTTCACGACGCCCTGGCGCACCCATACGGCCTGTTTCACCAACACTGTAAGGAGGGAAATTATAGTGATGTAAGAATCGTTTAGAATCCACATCCGATAAGTCATCAATTATTTGAGTATCTGCCATTGCACCTAGGGTACAAACAGAGAGTACTTGAGTTTCACCTCGTGTAAAGAGTCCACTACCGTGAACACGACTTAATAAATCAATTTGAACATTTAATGGACGTACTTCATCAACACCACGGCCATCAGGACGAATTTTTTCAATCGAAATAAGGCGACGAACTTCATCCGCAACCATTCCGTGCGTAACTTCTTTAACGTATTTTACCGTTTTATTCTTTTCAGATTCCGTTTCATAGGATTTCGCTTCAAAATGTAAAACCGCTTTTTCTTCAAGTTCATCAATCGTTCCATAACGTTTTAATTTTTCATGAATCGCAACGGCTGCACGTAAATCTTTACCTACAAGCGCTTCAACCTCATCAACAATTTCTGTTGGAACTTCATAGAGTGTAACTTCCATCTTTTCTTTCGCAACTTCTTGTGCGATTTCAATTTGGAAAGCACAAAGACGTTTGATCCATTCATGACCAAATAACATCGCTTCAAGCATTAGTTCTTCAGAAACTTCCTCAGCGCCAGCTTCAACCATATTGATTGCATCTTTTGTACCCGCAACAATCAAATGCATTTTTGATTTTGCTTGCTCTTCAAGGGTTGGATTTATAACAAACGTTTCGTCAATATAACCAACAGTAACCCCTGCAATCGGTCCTTCAAAAGGAATATCCGAAACCATCAAGGATAAAGATGCCCCAAACATTGCTGCCATATCAGGTGCACTGTCTTGATCAACAGATAAAACTGTATTAACAACTTGTACTTCATTACGGAACCCTTCCGCAAACAATGGACGAATTGTACGATCAATTAAACGTGATGTTAGTGTTGCATGTTCACTTGGACGTCCTTCACGACGTAAAAACCCACCTGGAATCTTCCCAACTGAATATAATTTTTCTTCATATGTAACTGTAAGTGGGAAGAAATCGATGTCTTTCGCTTTCTTGCTTGCAGTTGCAGCGGATAATACTGCAGTATCTTCATAACGCACTAAAACAGACCCACCAGCCTGTTTTGCTAATTCTCCCGTTTCAACTTTTAGACTTTTTCCACAAAAATCTAGTTCAAATACTCTCTTGTTCATAGATTCACCTCAATATCTTATTCAATTTTAACACATTCTATACGTATTTGATATAACAAAAAAGGAGCAACTGCTCCTTTTCATGTTTTTTATTATTTTCTTAATCCTAGGCTTGTGATTAATTCACGGTAACGGTTAATGTCTTCGTTACGTAGGTAAGTTAATAAATTACGACGACGTCCAACTTTTTTTAGAAGTCCACGGTTTGAGTGGAAATCTTTTTTATGTTCTTTCATATGTTCTGTAAGCAAGTTAATTTCTGCTGTAAGAACAGCTACTTGAACTTCTGCTGAACCTGTATCGCCTTCATGACGTGCATATTGAGTCATGATTGCTTGTTTTTCTGATTTTGATAACATGTATGTATCCTCCTGTTTTTCAGACCTTCATCACCGAGAGTATCGTCGAGGAAACGGATATCCCAGTCATAAAGCCTACAAATAATAACATACCCATGCTTAATAGGCAAGTGAATTTCTTTATGATCCCGTGAAATTAAAGGGAAAGCGAACTTTAGAATTCACCTCTCAAACAGCCTCGATTGAATTCATCTTGATTTTATTGTATCTACAACATCCTTGTTTTCAACTGTTGAAGCGAGAGGACTTAAACTGGTTTGAGGGCACTATAGAAATTGAATCGTAAAGACTATAAATTCATCTGTATTTTTATCGTTTGTGATTTGAGCATAAAGATCACTTAATGTCACAGTGTTGGTGTAAATTGAAGAAGAAGCATACGCCAGTAGATATGTTTCACCAAATTCAACGGTTTCAAGACCGTCAGTGAATTGAAACGAATGCTCTGGCAAAACCATCTCAATCTGTTTTTCAACGGATACAAGCTGTTTATTTGCCATCTCTAACGATAAAACCATCGTATTCTTCAATAACTCAAACTGAATCGTTTTAAGTCGTATTTCATCTTCATTTTCAACCTGTAGATGGTTTTGATTCATCAAAACTTTGTTTTCGATAACTCTACCGTTTCGAATCAAAACACAATTCAAATGAAAGTTTTGCGTCTCAAGTCGTTTTGAAAGCGAAAAGGTGTTCGGTTTTGTAATCAGAAGATCTGTTCCAGGAATCATAACCTGAATCATAATCCCTAAAGCAACCACAGCCACAAGACCTAAAAACATTGTTTTATATTTCATAATTGCCCCTTTTTAAATTATTATAGCACAGTCATGGTATAATTGATTTTACTTAAGGAGGGTATATTTATATGAAAAAAGTTGCATGGATTGGTACAGGTGTTATGGGGAAACCCATGGCGTTACATTTAGCACAAGCAGGTTATGCTGTCTCAGCATATAATCGCACATTCTCAAAAGCAAAAGCAATGGAACCATCAGCCACGGCATGTCAAACCATTGAAGCAGTCGTACAAGATGCGGATGTTGTCTTTGCGATTGTAGGGTATCCAAATGATGTAAAGGATGTTTTCGAAGAGGTCATGAAGCATGCGAAACCAGGTTGTCTTTTGGTAGATATGACAACATCTTCTCCATCACTTGCGAAATCCTTGGCGGATGATGCAGAAAAACATGGATATAGAATGCTTGATGCCCCTGTAACCGGTGGAGACTTAGGCGCAATCAATGCGACCCTCTCAATTATGGTGGGCGGCGATCACGCCGATTTTGAGTCCGTACTGCCTCTTTTGAAGGTTATGGGTAAAACAATTAATTATATGGGTACGCATGGTAATGGACAACATGCTAAATTAGCGAATCAAACAGCCATTGCTGGAGCCCTAGCAGGCACTGCCGAAGCGTTGCATTATGCACACCATCATCAAATCGATATGACAACCATGCTTAATGTCATTACGGGTGGTTCAGCAGCTTCATGGCAAGCTGCAAATAACGGTCCAAAAATGATATCAAAGGATTTTGAACCTGGATTTTACCTTAAACACTTCCTCAAGGACTTAAAGTTAGTGATGGATGAAAAAGATGATTTGTATCTTCCTATTGTAGAAAGTGTATGTAAAATCTACCAAACACTTAGCGAACATGGATATGATGAAATGGGAACACAAGCCATTATCGATTACTATATAAATCAATTATCATGAAATCACGCATAAACCGAGATTTACTCATACCGCTAATCGCCTCTGTTTTATCATTGGTTGCATTTATTTATATCTATCTAAAGCAAACACAGTTTGGTCCATTCAATCTAAGCTTGCTGATAATTCTTCTCGTTTGCGCTTTAAATGCATTATTGTTTGGTATCTATAAGCAGTTTTCAAAACGTGTTGATACACTTGAGTTGAAATTTCTAACTGTTATTTGGATTGGACTCAGTCTCTGTCTTGTACTGATTTCAGTTGCTACTGTATTGATCTTAGTTTCATTATAGAAAAAACCTGTATGATTCCATCAATTTGGAACCATACAGGTTTTTTATTCATCATTTAAGATAGACATGAAAGGAAGCAACGTATCATCCAACATTACAAATCCTTCAAATGTCGTTTTTAACACATCTTCTGTTTGGTATAGAAGTTTACGAGAAATACCTTCTTCAATCGCATCGTTGAAAACCTGTGTCATAGGAATACCAAAGCGTTCTTCAAATCGCGAAAAGGCGACACCATCTTTAAGACGCAAGCCCATCATCATAAACTCAAACATCTCGTCTTCGACCGTGAGGTCGATGACTTCATGGTACGAATCTTCTTTGAGATACATCCCAAGTTTAGTTGTCCAAGTCTTACGTTGATGATTATGTTTTAAACTCGAACCCGGACCAAGGGCATAAAAATCTTCATAACGCCAATAAACTTGGTTATGTTGACTTCTCGAACCCGGAAGTGCAAAATTTGAAATTTCATACTGTTCATATCCTGCATCCTCCATTAATTGAATGCACGAAAGAAACATTTCAGTTTCAAGTTCAATCGGAACAGGTTGAATGCCACGTCTTCCAAATAATGAATTGGGTTCAACAGTTAAGGCATAAATGGATACATGATCAGGTTTCAGTGCAATAATATCGCGCATTGATGCTTCAAAACTTTCAAGCGTTTGTCCTGGAAGTCCATACATCAAATCTAATGAGATGTTTTCAATTCCAATTTTACGCAATAACTTAACCCCTACCTCAACATCATAAAATTTATGGTGTCGGCCTATTTTTTCGAGGAGATCATCATGTGTTGTTTGAACACCCAAACTCATTCGGTTCACACCGTAATCGTGAAGCATCTGAACATTTTCTTCCGTAAGATTTTCTGGATTGCCTTCAAACGTCCATTCATAATCATCTGCAAGTTTCGGTTTCAATGCTTTAAGTAACGCTTCTAATTGATCATCTTCAAGAGAAGTTGGGGTACCACCCCCAACATAAATTGTTTTTAGGTTACCGGGTAAACCATTAATTTGTTGGATCAAACGAATCATAAACTGATCTGAAATTTGCCGTGCGTAATGAAAGCGCGTAAAATCGCAATATCCACAGATATGATCACAAAATGGAATATGGACATAAAGTGCTTTAGTACTCACGTTTCATCACCTCATCAATTTTATCGTTAATCAACAATTCGATATCGTAGTCACGATCGAGACATATGGAAATTGTATACATGAGTACATCCGCAATCTCTTTCTTAAAGTTCGCTTCATCATTCAAACTTTCTTGCAATTCAAGCGCTTCTTCCACAACACATGCGGTCATAAATTCGATGGTATCTGTTTTATCCCAACCAAAGTGTTCTCGCATCGCTTGAATGCGTTTATTAACGTGACTATTCATCATCCATTGACAGAACAGACATAAATGCTTCTTGAGGTATTTCCACTGAACCAACTTGCTTCATACGTTTCTTACCTTCTTTTTGCTTCTCTAAGAGTTTCTTCTTACGTGAAATATCACCACCATAACATTTCGCAATAACGTTTTTACGGAGTGCTTTGATGGTAGAGCGGGCAATAACTTTCTGATTAATAGCCGCTTGAATTGGAACTTCAAACTGTTGTCTTGGAATAAGTGTTCTTAGTTTTTCAGTAATTGCTTTTCCACGATTAAACGCAAAGTCGCGATGGACAATGGTTGATAGTGCATCGACAATTTCTCCATTGAGAAGAATATCCATCTTCACAAGATTGGATTGTTGATAGCCAATAAACTCGTAATCAAAAGATGCATAGCCTCGAGTCGTTGATTTAAGACGATCGAAGAAATCAAAAACAATTTCCACAAGTGGCAAATGATAAACAATGTTCATACGGGTACCATCAATTGTTTGCATATCCATATAAATTCCACGTTTATTTTGACAAAGTTCCATTACAGCACCAACATAGTCAGATGGCACCATAATTTGAGCCTCGACAAAGGGTTCTTCAACATGATCAATCACATTTGAAATTGGCATTCTTGATGGATTGTCTAATTTTAACATTTCTCCATTTGTTAGGTAAACATGGAATTCAACTGAAGGTGCTGTCGCGATTAAATCAAATTGAAATTCGCGTTCCAAACGTTCTTGGATTACATCCATATGAAGCAGGCCTAGGAAGCCACAACGGAATCCAAACCCAAGTGCTTGTGATGTTTCTGGCTCAAAAACAAGGGAGGAATCATTCAATTGCATTTTCTCTAAAGCTTCTCTTAAATCTGTATAACGTTTACTATCAATTGGATAAAGCCCACAATATACCATTGGGTTTAATTTACGATATCCTGGTAGTGCTTCTTTGGCAGGATTATCCGCGAGGGTTATTGTATCCCCCACGCCAATTTCTTTAATGGATTTGATGCTAGCACTAATCCATCCTACTTCCCCCGTTACGAGTTTATCTTTTTTGATTTCAGTGGGTGTCCGCACACCCAATTCAGTCACCTCAAACACTGCACCAGAAGCCATAAATTGAATCTCGTCGCCAACTTTAACTTGGCCTTGTTTAATATTTACAAATGCAATAACACCACGATAGGTGTCATAAATTGAGTCAAAAACCAAGGCTTGTAAAGGTGCATCAAGATCCCCTTGAGGGGCTGGAATTTGCGAAACAATCCCTTCCAAAACTTGGTCAATATTTAAACCTGTTTTCGCACTGATTAACGGTGCATTACTTGCATCAATACCTAATACGTCCTCAATCTCACGTTTTACACGTTCTGGATCTGCAGAAGGTAAATCGACTTTATTGATAACAACCATAATTTCCAAGTCGTTTTCAATTGCAAGATATGCATTTGCGAGTGTTTGTGCTTGAATCCCTTGTGTCGCATCCACAATAAGAATTGCGCCTTCACATGCAGCAAGAGAGCGAGACACCTCATAAGTAAAGTCAACGTGACCAGGAGTATCGATTAAATGGAAGATATACTCTTGTCCATCATTTGCTTTATATGCAAGTTGAACAGCATTCAGTTTAATTGTAATCCCACGTTCGCGCTCAAGATCCAACTGATCCAATAATTGCGCTTGCATATCACGGTGTGCAACCGTATGTGTTTGTTCTAAAATACGATCCGCTAATGTTGATTTTCCGTGGTCAATATGAGCGATAATAGAAAAATTTCGAATATTTTTTTGATTCATTTAGTTACCTCTTAAATATTTCATTAGTTTTTGTAATCTTGGATAAAACAATGTCGCCAATATGACTGCGAAAATACCTTGAACCAAATCACCTTTTAAGGCCACAAAAAAGGATGGCCAGCTTTTGGTTAAGAAAACCGCAACAAACCCATACATCGTCATCATCCAAAGTGCTGCCAGTGAAAAGGGAATCCATCGTTGACGTGTATCAAGGTAGCGTTCTAAAAGCTTAATAATAATAACTTCCCCCGCTTTGATAAAGAGAGAAAAAATAGCGTAGACAGCATAACCACCTGCAATGTCGGCTAAAGCACACCCAACACCTGCCGCAAAGATCGCACCTCCAAGCGGAAGCATAATTGGGGATACCATAATAACAAAGTCACTGAGATTAAGATATCCTCCGGTTGCGGATGGTATTTTAATGATGAGTGTTACCGTCGTAATCAACGCTGTAACAATACCAATCATGACTAAAGTCTGTGTACGTTTTACTTCATAATTTTCTCTCATTCAAATCGTTTCCCCTTCCAATTTCGACCCAGTCCATTTGCGAAATCATGAGCAGACGTTATCGGTTTTCCTGCTGGCTGTATCAAAGTAATTGTAACGGATCCATTAACACAAGCAACGGTAAGCCCACTCTCATCTACTGATATGACTTCCCCAGGTGCATACGAATGACTTGATTCGGACATTGTAACCCCATGAAACTTAACATTCATCCCTTCAACAACACCATATCCAACCGGCCATGGAATTAGACCTCGAATATGATTATAAACATCAAAAACAGATCTATTAAATGAAACAAACTCATCTTCGCGTTGAATTGTGTAAGCGAGTGTGACGTGTTCTTTATTTTGTGGTACAAATGATAAATCGCCTTCAAGATAAGCTCTTAAATCCTCTTGAATTAGAATTTTGGAAGCCTCCATTAATTTTGACTCGACATCGCCCATCATGTCATGATCATCAATTGATACGCGTCGAGATGCGAGCATATCCCCACTATCCATACCGACATCCATTCGCATTAACGTAACGCCTGTTTCCTTTTCGCCACGAATGATTGACCAATGAATGGGTGCCCCTCCACGATATTTTGGGAGCAATGAAGCATGAACATTCAAACAAAGAAATTTTGGATAGTCTAAAATGGCTTTAGGGACAATCTGTCCGTAGGCACATGTAACCACTAAATCGGGTTCAAATTTTAAAACATCTTCAATTGATTCTTTAATTTTGATGGGTTGAATCACCGGAATTTCGTGCTTTAAAGCTAATTCCTTAACAGGGGGGGCCTTTAAAACCTTTTTACGTCCAAAAGGACGATCTGGTTGGGTCACCACTGCAACCACATCATAACCATCATCTAATAATTGTTGTAACACAACACAAGAAAAATGTGTTGTTCCCATAAACATAACGCGCATATTATCACATCCTAGCACATATTATAACACGTGCTCGAAACAAGTGCATCGTTCATTCTTAATTTCCAAAAAACATTATTTGAACCAATGTGAAATTTATATCACTGAACTTACACATTGAGCAAACTTCAAACGTGTTACAATGTTTCTATACTGGGAGGTGGCAATTTATGGCAATTATCGCAAGTAATGCAAAACGAACAAAAACAAATCGTAAATCGGAAGCTGCAAACAAGAGCCAACGTTCAAGTTTGAAAACAGCACTTCGTAGTTTTAATTCCGCAATCGAAGCTGGTGACAAAGAAATGGCAGAACGCCTATTCAATCAAACCAATTCATTGTTGGATAAATCGATTACAAGCAACATTCATCACAAAAACTACGTAGCCCGTAAAAAATCCGATTTATCATTAAAACTTAACACATTAAAATAACCTTCATACGAAGGTTATTTTTCTTTTATCAAATCTCAACCGCACCACTTTTACTTTTATTAAAGTCTATCTCATAGGCCGTTTTGAAGTCAAATATTTTTCGCGGCATTGAGTTAATTTTGAAGCAAATATCATCAAGATATTGTTG